>CAZDHN010000508.1:0-4976 GCA_964505115.1 uncultured Planctomycetaceae bacterium | reverse complement strand
CTGATAGCCGGGAACCGGCTCTGCCGCCGGGCGATCAAGAAGCGTGATCGTATCGCCGATCTCGATCTCCCGTACACTCTTAATCCCGGCGACGATATAACCGACCTCCCCGGCGCTGAGCTGTTCTCTTGGATCGAGCTTCAACCGATTGTAGCCCAACTCCTCCACCGTATAATCGCAACCCATGTGCATGAAATGGATCGTATCGCGAGTTTTCAGCGTGCCTTCCATAACGCGACACTGGAGAATCACCCCGCGATACCGATCGAAATGGGCGTCGAAGACCAGGGCTTTAAGCGGCGCGTCCGGGTCGCCCTGGGGACTTGGCAGCTTCTCGACGATGCCGGCAAGCACGTCTTCAATACCGACGCCCGTCTTGGCGGAAACGGGGATCGCCTCGAACGGATCGAGCCCCAAATCCGCGTCAATCTCCTCGCGCACGCGCTCGACGTCGGCGGCCGGGAGATCGATCTTATTGATCACCGGCAGAAGCTCCAGATTGTTATCCAGGGCCAGATAGAGGTTGGCAACCGTCTGCGCCTCGACCCCCTGGGAAGCATCTATAACAATCAAGGCGCCTTCACAAGCCATCAGGGAACGCCGTACTTCGTGCGAAAAATCAACGTGGCCGGGTGTGTCGATGAGGTTCAGCAGATAGTCTTGACCGTCCGGGGCGCGGTAGGAGAGCGTAATCGTATTGCTCTTAATGGTAATGCCCCGTTCACGCTCAATATCCATCGAGTCGAGCATCTGGTCGCGGAACTCGCGTTGCGTAACGCCGCCACAGGCCTGGATCAGTCGATCGGCCAGAGTCGACTTACCATGATCGATATGGGCGATAATGCAAAAGTTCCGAATATGTTTCATGCGTATGGTTCTTGTGGAAAATCTCCTGATACTTCACTCCCAGCCTAAATTCTAGTATATGAAGTTGGCGACTGATAGGGACGCGTAATTATTTGTGACGTCCAGCAAAGGGAAACAGTCGAATTAAGGAACCGTGAAAAAACAACTTGCCGATTTTGTACCATCCGTGTTAGCCCGGTCGCCTACGACCGGAGAGCGGAGGAAGGAATCCCGACGAAGGCGATCCGCTTGCTTTCGGGCAGGTCGGCGGATCCGGCGCCGGCAAGATGCGACGATAAACGACCGTATCTCCTGGCGACACCCCCAGAGCTTGGCGCTGCAATACTAGCTCACCTCCTGAAGCGGCCTAACGTTCTTCTCGATGGTCGGGAGTAGAGTCCGCTTGGAGATTTTCAGATCGTAGCGGGTCTGCAAATCGAGCCAGAATTCCGCCGTGGTGCCGAAATAGACAGCCAGCCGCAAAGCCGAATCGGTGGAAATCCCGCGCCGGGCATGAACGATGTCGCTGATCCGGGTCACGGGCACGTCAATATCCCGCGCCAGTTTGTTCTGGCTGATATCCAACGGCTTCAGGAACTCTTTTAGCAGAATTTCGCCGGGAGCGATTGGGGCAAGTTTCTTCTTCATGCTCTTTTTGACCCTTGTGGTTTCAGTGATAGTCGACAATTTCCACACCGAAGGCATTTCCAGCATGCCAGGTAAAACAGATTCGCCACTGGTCGTTAATGCGGATACTATGTTGACCCGCTCGGCTTCCTTTTAGCGGTTCCAGCCGGTTGCCCGGCGGGACCATCATATCCTGGAGTTTGACGGCGGCGTCGAGCATTTCGAGTTTTCGCCTTGTCATGTCCTGTTTTTCGCATCGTCCTGTTTTTCGCATCCTGGATAATAGTATACCATTTTCCAGTATGGCGGTCAACGGGCACGAAAGACCCTGGCCCGCATTTCTCCCCAACGTGCTCGGAGCGAGGACGGAATTGAGGGGCAGTGTTTCGATATATCGGCCGACTTATCCCGCCCCAGGAGGGTGTGGGGCACTGGATTCGCAAGACAAGCTCGTGTATATTCACCACATAAATGAGTGGTCGGATATCATCGTCCAGTGTAACTCGTACTTCCGACCGGTGGCCCAGGCTAATATCTTCGATGTCGGTAGACGGGGATGTCGGCAGGCGGGAGGGAATAGGTAAACTGGCAAGGGCTTACTACCCCAAGGGCTGCTTGGCGATACGCCCGGAAGGGTGTATAACAAGAGACAAGACCACGTTCCGGCCGAAGCATTTGGCGAGTTGGCCTATCTTGCGGGTCGTACTCGGTCTGTCCGTTGCAGCACTTTTCCCGTTCGCGAGGCGTGGCGATGAGCGAAACTTTTGATCCGTACCGCAAGTGGCTGGGAATTTCGCCCCGGGATCAGCCTCCCCATCACTATCGTCTGCTGGGAATCGACCTGTTCGAGCCGGACCAGGACGTCATCTCCCACGCGGCCGACGCCCGGATGGTCCACCTCAAGACGTTCCAGGCCGGCAAGTATTCGAAGTCGTCGCAGCAGATTCTCAACGAAGTTGCCGCCGCCAAGATATGCTTGCTCAATTCGGAAAAGAAGGCCGCATACGACCGCGCGTTGAGCGAGCGGCTCCAGGCCAACGCGCAGCCGGCCCCGGCGGTCTCTCCTCCGGTGAAGCAACCGCCCATCAAAACGGTAATTCGGCTGGTGGAGTCGCCGACGGTTGCCTCCAATGCTTCCGCCCGTAAGAACTGGCAGATTGCGGTCGTTGCTGGCGTGGCCGGTCTGGTGCTGGTCGTACTTCTGGTCCTGCTTGCCACATCGGGCGACGACAAGCCCATTGCCCAGAAGCCGAAGCCGCCCGCACCCGAATCGCAAAGCCGTTCGCCCGAAGAAAAGCCTAAAGCGCGACCGAATCGTCCCAAGCCAGCCGCCAGACCGACCCAGCCGGAATTCGAGGCGCGGAATGAGGATCCTCCGCCGGTCGACACGCAACCGCCCGTGGAAGAGCCGGCCAAGCCAGAACCGGCCAAGCCGGAACCGGCCGAACCAGAGCCGACCATAAGACCGGGTATGATGCCGACAAGACCGGGTATGGTGCCGCCAAGGCCGGGTATGCCGGGTATGCCGGGGACGGGGACGATCAGAAGGCAGCCAACCACAGTGCCAAACACGGTGCCAAACATCAGGCCGATGATGGAGCCCGAGGAAACGGGGCCCGATCAACCCTCGACGGTAGTGCCGGCGCGGCCGGAGCCGCTTGCCGTCCCGGACGAGGCCGCGCGGCGGGTGGCGGCGGAGCGAGTTCGTACGATTTTCAAGGATGAGTTTTCCTCCGCCAAGGACCGCCAGCATAAGCTCGCATTGGCCGAAAAGTTGTTCGGTCAGGCGAAGAAAACGGCGGACGATCCGGCCGCGCGGTTTGTGATGTTCCAACTGGCTTGCGATTTGGCTGCCGAGTCGGGTGAGTTGACCAGCACGCTGTTGGCCGTCGACCGGATCGGCGAGGAATACGAAATCGATTCCCTGCAAATGAAGGGCGACCTCCTCTCCAAAGCGGTCTCGGCGGCACGCGGCATGAGGGAAGTGCCGTCCTACAGCCTGAGTGTCGTTCAAAACGCGATGGCGGTAATCGACGAGGCCATCGAGAGGGACGACTACGACGCGGCCGATCGCTTCGCCAAAATGGCGCTGCCCGCCGCGCGAAAAACCAAGGATGCCGGGGTCATTCGCGTGTTATCCGACCGCAGCCGGGAAATCAAACGATTGAAGCAGCGGTTCGCCAAAATTCAGGATGCCTTGAACGCGCTGGCCGGGGACGCGGAGAACGGCGCGGCCAATCTGGCGGCCGGCAAGTGGCACTGCTTCGACAAGGGGGACTGGGACAAGGGGCTGCCGCTGTTGGCCAAGGGCACCGACCCGGCGCTGGCCGCCCTGGCCGCCAGGGACATGGCCGGCGCGGACGATCCGAAAGGCCAGGTCGAACTCGGCGACCTCTGGTGGGAACTGCCCGAGAGCGAGGAGGCAACGTCGAAAGTCCAACGCCAATCGCGGGCGGCGTACTGGTACGAACGAGCACTGTCTGGCCTGTCGGGGTTGCCTCGCACGCAAGTCGAAAAACGCCTGCTCCAGGTGGACAGCACGGCCGGAACGCGCAAGAGGTTCAAACCGTCGCATTATCTGCTCTTCGACGGGCGAGAGAGCTACGTGATTATTTCTTCGTTCCGCTACGACGGAAGCTACCCAATCACACTGGAAGCGATAGTGGTGCCGACAAGAAGTTACTCGTCGATGGCGGTAATCGGCAACCTGGAACAGGGAGGCATCGGGCTCGAGCTAAGTCGAGGTGAATGGCAGGCGGAGTGGCGATCGCAAAGAACCTACGTGACCCTCGATTCGGATAAGCCGGCCTTGTTGAACCGGAGAGCGCATATTGCAGTGACCGTGGATGGCCGACAGATTCGCTTGTACGTCAACGGTCGTCAACAGCAGGAAACGTTCACCCTGAAATCAGGACACAGGGTTTCTCCGCTGCCATTTTTCGTGGGCGCCCATCCGAGGAACGACGGCACGCGCGCATACTCATATTTCAAGGGCATCATGGAAGAAGTGCGTATCTCCAAGTCGGCCAAGTACGGTCCCGACTTCGTTGTACCGCAATGGCTCAAACGCGAGGAAGACTCGCTGGTGCTGTTGCGATTCTATCAAGGCCGCGGCAACGAAGTGCGCGACGAGTCGGGAAACGGACACAACGGCACAATCAAGAACCCCCAGTGGGTCCAAAGTGGCGATCCAGCGGCGATTCTATCGGAGTTGGAGCAACGAAGCACCACGGGACGAAGCAGGTTTGGGACACGAATGCGTAGTCCCGTACCCCCAGTGATCCCGACGCGATAACCCTGAAGTTGCCGCTTGCCCGCTTGCCTTCTGGATTGAGCCGCTCGTACACACCGCACTCCAGGCCATTCAGATTGCGCATCCTCGCCGCGACGATGGCTACCGGTCGGCCGCGAAGCGGCTTGGTTTCACTCGTGGCGCGGGACGGATTGCGTAACCGTTCACGGGAGATCGGCACGGTGCCACGAAAATCCGAATATTCTCGCGC
>CAZDHN010000507.1:0-4976 GCA_964505115.1 uncultured Planctomycetaceae bacterium | reverse complement strand
TGGCCAGGCAGCGCCCGATCACGAAGTCGGCCTCGTACTGCTGCTCGAAATCGGGATGCTCCGACTCGATCTTCGACGCCATGGCCAGGGCTTCGGTCCACTTCTTCTCGTGCCAGAGCACCTGGGAACGACGCATGCTGACCATTGCCAACCAGGGGGCGTTGCGATCTTTCGTATCTTCGGCAAGTTTGTCGAATAGCTTGCCGGCCGCCTGATAGTCGTTTTGGCGGTAGACGGCGTCGGCGATCCAGTACTCGGCCACCAGACGCAAGGGACTTTGCGGATAATCCTTGATCAGAAGTTGGAACGGTGCCGACACCTCTTGCCATTTCTCCTCGGCCACGGCAAGTTGACCCTTCAGAAACAGGGCGTGCTCGCGGACCGAGGCCTTGGGCTTGCCGTCGAGTACTTCCGTCAACAGCTTGGTCGCCAGAGGATAGTCCTTGGCGTCGAAGGCTCGCTGGGCCAGCCGGTAGGTGGATTCCGCCCTGAAATCGCTCTTGGGAAATTCTTTGTTTAGCCGCTGAAGCACGCCGTTCGACTCTTCCCGTTTGCCCAACTCGTTCAACACCCAAGCCCATTCGTAAAGCACCGCGTCCATTTCTGGCAGCTTCGGGTATGCCTTGACCAATTGCTCGTAGAGGGTGGCCGCCTGCTGATTCTGCTGAAGCTGGTCGCGCAGTCGGGCGGTGGTCAGCATGGACTCGGCGTGTTGCGGGCTTTGGGGATACTTCTGGATCACCAGATCGAACATCGCCAGCGCGTCGTCGGGTTTTTTGAGTTGTTCGAGGATCCGGCCGCGAGCCAATCCCGCCTCGGCCGCCAGCGCGGCGTCGGGGTTCTTTTTCAATAATTGATCGAAAGTGGCTGCCGCCTCCTCCAGCTTGCCGGCCTTGAACTGGCTCCAGGCCAACCCCGACAACCCCTTGGCCGTGTATTGAGTCGACCCGGCCGTGTCGCCGTCGCCGGCCGCCAGCGTGGCGAACAATTGGGCCGACCACTCGCGATCACCCGCCTCGTAGGCCGCCTCGGCCAGTTGTTCGGTGGCCGGCGCGATTAGCTCGTGCTTGGCGTGGTTTTCGATCAGTTCGGCGTAAAATTTCCTGGCTTCGTCCAGACGCTTGGTTCGCGCGTAGCAGATTGCCAACTCGGCCTTGCATTTGATGGCCGCCTCGCCCGTCGGCTTGCCGGCCAGAACGGCCTCCAGCGGCAACAACGCGTCGGCGTACCGCTTCGTCGCCACCAGCAGCGAGCCTTGAGCCAATTGGGCGTCGGCCTTCAGTTGGCCCGTGGCCGAGCCGAGCGCGGGCGCCAATATCTCCAAAGCGTCGTCGTATCGCTTCAGACCCTCGTAGGCTAGTGCCGTTAGGTATCGGTCTTCCGCGATGGGTTTGCTTTTCTCGTCGGTGATAAGCGGCGAGAGGATCCGCTCGGCCCGTTCGTATTGCTTCCGCTCCAACAACGATCGGCCCATTATGCGCCGCAGATCGGGTTTCATGGGGCTGTCGGGAAACCGCTTCATAAAGGTGGCGATATGTTGTTCCAGCGCCTCGAAGTCCTTGCTGCGCAAGGCGGCCTGGACCTTGCCGCGCATGGCGTCGTCGACCCACTGGTTGTCGGGCAGCGGCGAAGCGATTACCTGGTCGAACTGGCCGGAGGCGGCGGCCGGGTCGTTCGCTCTGAGCAGGGCGTCGCCCGCGTGAAAGCGAATCGCCGGAACCAACTTGTGTTTTGGATCGGCCCGTGCGGTGGCCAGAAGCGTTTTGGCGGCGACCGGCCAGTCCTTTTCGGCCTTCTGGGCGAGCCCCAGCCAGTATCGAGCCTCGATGCCCAGCTTTGCGTCCGACGCGACCGTCTGGAACAGCGGCTTGGCCTCGCCGGGCCGGCCGAGCTTCATCAGAGCCCAGCCGCGGCAGAGTCGGGCGCTGGGCACCCAGGGGCTGAACTTCAGATCCTTCTCGAATGCTCCGAGCGTAGTCAACGCCTCGGCGTACTTGCCGGTCGAGTATTGAAGCGCCCCAAGCCGGAATTGTGCTTCGTCGGCTAGCGAACCGCCGGCCTTGGCGGCCACGGCCAGGTAGAGTCGCCCGGCCTCTTCGCTCTGGCCTTCCTTCTCGAGCGTCCGGGCGAGCCCGAAGCGACAGTCGTCTTGGAGCCGTCCGTTGGGGAATTGGGCGAGACCTTTGCGGAAATAATCGGCCGCTTGCGTCAAGTCTTTGCTGGTCAGGGCGATATCGCCCAAGTATGGCAATACGTAGGCGTTTAGTTTGTCGTCGGGATACTTCTTATGGAACTCTTCGAGTTCGGCTTTTGCCTGTGCGTTCTTGTCGGTCAGGTAGGCCGACTCGCCTGCTCGGAAGAGGGCGGCGCGGGCGAATTCACCGTCCGGCTGGCGTTTCCGGTAGTCGCGGAAGGCGGCGCCGGCCTCGTCCAGGCGACCCAATTGCAGCAGGCTCTCGGCGAGGAAGAAGCGGCTCTTGGCGACGCCCGCGTGGTTGGGGTATTTTTTGAGGTACTCCTGAAACTCGGCGACGGCCAGTTTCCAACTGTGCCGGGAGTAGAGTCCGGCGGCCACCGCGTACCGGTCGTCGGCGTCGTCCGCCCAAACGGCCGTCGGAGTTAAGACTGCCAACAGTACGGCGGACAACAGGGCTGATCTCTGCCAGAGGGTTGTTGACATAACGGAAGGCGACATCCTTGCAATTTGTGGGAGGTACTCGGCAGGATGGCTCGCGCGGATGAGCCACGCACGAGGTTTCTTCATGGATCCATTGTCAGCGGGACGTTATTCACTTGGATATCCCCCCGAAGTGAATCGTACCCAGTAGCATGCCCTGAAGGCAAGCCCCTCGCTGCCTGCTTTGCAGGCGTTCGTCTAACCCGCATTTCTCACCAGCCATCTACTGCGAGGCCGGAAGTCCAGCCGTGGCTTCGTCGTGCGGCACGATTCATCCTCAACGTATTCACCAATACGCCTACGGATGAATCGCTTGCACTCCTTGCCACGACAGAACTTACGACCTCTCGTGACGATGTTGGTGAGAAATACGGGCTAAGACACTGCTGGACGAGCCAGCAGTGGCACCCTGTAACTACCCATCCAACAACACTGAATCACCAGACTCTCAACCCCCAACGCTCAAAATGCCCGGCACCGTGCAACGCCCGCCCTGGTACGAAAGCCCGCTGATGAAGGCCACCCGCTTGGAGCCGGTCGAGCGAGTGCCAGTCTGGTTGATGCGACAAGCCGGGCGTTATATGTCGGAATATCGGGCGGTACGCGAGAAGGTCTCGTTTATCGAGTTGTGCAAGAACCCGGCCCTCTCGGCCGAGGTCATGCTGACGGCAGTCGACCGGCTGGGGGTTGATGCGGCAATCATCTTCTCCGACCTGCTACCCATCCTGGAGCCTATGGGGCTCGACCTGGAATTCCAGTCTGGCGAGGGTCCGGTAATACACAATCCAATTCGCGAGCCGGCCGACGTGGATCGGCTCGTGGAGTTGGAGGATCTTGGGCCGCTCGAGTACGTAATGGAGGCGGTGCGTCACACCCGAGCCGGGCTCGACGACCGCTTGCCCCTGATCGGCTTCGCCGGCGCTCCGTTCACCTTGGCCAGCTACGCCATCGAAGGCGGATCGAGCCGGAGTTACCAACTGACCAAAACGCTCATGTACCGCGACCGCCAGGCCTGGGACGCCCTGCTGGGACGGCTCGCCCGATCGGTCGCCCGGTATCTCAATGCCCAAATCGAGGCCGGAGCACAGGTTGTGCAACTTTTCGACAGTTGGGCCGGATGCCTGGGAACCGACGACTATCGCCGCTATGTGCTGCCCCACACCCGGGCGGTCATCCAGTCGATCGAGCCGGGCGTACCGCTGATTAGCTTCGCCACCGGCAATCCGGCACTGTTGCCCATGTTGAGCGAGGCGGGCCCGGCGGTGGTCGGCGTCGATTGGCGGGTTCGACTAGACGACGCCTGGCGGGTGATCGGCCCCGAGCGAGCGATTCAAGGCAATCTCGACCCGACCGTACTGCTGACCAATCCGGCCGAAATCCGTCGCCGGGCGGCCGAGATTCTCGATCAGGTGGCCGGTCGGCCCGGACATATCTTCAACCTGGGCCACGGCGTGTTGCCCGAAACACCGGTCGAAAACGCCATCGCACTGGTGGAAGCCGTTCACGAACTGGGATAGGTCGGAAGTCGGAGGTCGGAAGTCGGAACTTTAATTCGGGCGGCCCTCCAAGTTCCGACTTCCGACTTCCGACCTCCGATTTATCCGGTCGATCAACTGTCGCAGGCGGCCGAGGTCGCGACGGTTGAATCGGAAGATCAGCCGGGGTAGTTCCGCCAGATCGGGCTCGTCCTTCTCTTCCGGCAACGGACCGCCCTGCGTGAACCGGCCGCTCTCGAGTATGTCGGCGAATTGCCTGTTGATTTCATCGAGACACGCGTCGTCGAGCGGTTCGTTCAGCCGAAGCACCAACTTGCTCCGCACGTAACGCATGCCCTGATAGTTGCGGAAGAATCCCACAATCTCCTCGACCGCCCCTTCGACGTTGTCGGTGAGCCTGTAAAGCGAACGGTCCTGGCGATCGATCATGCCTTGCCCGAGCAGCTTCCGCTCGACAAACCGCAAGAACTCGGCCCAATAGTCGCCGCCCGGCTCGTCCAAAAAGACGACTGGAATCATGTCCCGCTTGCCGGTCTGCAAGAGCGTGAGCACTTCCAGCCCTTCGTCCAGCGTGCCGAACCCGCCGGGCAGCAGGCAGATGGCGTCGCTCTCCTTGACGAACATCAGCTTGCGGGTGAAGAAGTATTTCATGTGTGCCAGCTTGTGGTCGCCGGCGATGATCGGGTTCGACGACTGCTCGAAGGGGAGCATGATGTTAAGTCCCATCGAGTTCTTGCGTCCGGCACCCACGTGGCCCGCCTCCATGATCCCGCTGGCGGCGCCAGTCACCACCAGCCAATCGC
>CAZDHN010000506.1:0-4979 GCA_964505115.1 uncultured Planctomycetaceae bacterium | reverse complement strand
CGAACTACTTGCGACTAATTCAACGGTATTGGGGCAAGCCCGGCCGCTAAAACAAGCTACTTCGTACACTTCGGCTTTGGCGGCTCGGTCTTTTTGAGCAGTTCGTGTAGCTTGTCCATAACCAGCTTTTCCACCGATGGCGCGAAGGGGCCGGGATGGGAGCCGTAACGCATCGCGCCGCCACCTTCGTATCCGCCCTCGTTAAGAATCCTTAGCGAGGGCAGGTAGCCGAAAACGTCGTTCGAGTAGCCAGCCACCCAAACGGCACCGGGCGATAACTCCGACTTCAAGCGCAACGAGTAGTCGATAACCGTCTCGCCGCCCAGCGCGATCATGGTCAGATCGCCGCCGAAGCGGACGACCTGCAAGGGACACGCGTAGGTCGCGTGTATCTTGCCCTTCTCGGCCAACTCCTTCAGCAGCAGTTCGGCGTGCCGCTTCTCGTATTTGTTTTTCGATGTCGCTTCCTTTTCGAGCTGCTCGCGACCCGGCGGCGTTGCGAATTGCAGCACCGCGTCGCCCAGGGCCATCCGCAAGGGACCCTTGAGCGGAGTGGCATGGGTTTGGAATGCCGTCTCCACGGCGTTGGCAAGCGCCCGGCCGTGTTGCTGGCAGAGTTCCAAGGTGCGGCGCGGGTAAGGATTCTGGTCGCCACCACAGCCGGCCATGAATAGTGCCGTCATGCCCGGATGCGCCGCTTCCAGATACCGCTTGGCAAAGCCCGAGTAATCGCCGCAGAACTGGTAAATGCCCAACGTGGTCGAGTGGCAGGCGTAGCCGAAGAGAACGGCTCGCGGCTTGCCTGCCGAGTCCTTGATCTCCAGGACGGGCACGTCGTGGTCGACCGGGCCGTCGGGGTAGGGATGGTTTCGAATGCCCTTTTCGGTAGGCGTACGCCGGTTCATTGCGAACCCGGCCCGAGCGTGAGTGTAGCTCAGCGCCGCGGGCTTCAGGTCGCCCAGCGCGTTGCCGATCAACTCCAGCAGCTTCTTCTGCAATGCCTCGTGGTATCGGCTGCTTTGCTCTGCCCGCTCGGCCGGAAGGTAAGTCTTGTTTGCCCGCAGTTCCGGGCCGCAGTGGGTGTGCGATGCGTTCAGCAGCAGGCCTTCCGCCGGCAGCTTGTATTTTTCGCCGACTTTCTTCTCCAGCCAATCGCGCATCTCGCGAGTCACGCCGATCAAATCGAGCGTGACAATAACCAGCCGGTTGCCTTCGGCGTCTTCCACGGCAAGCGCCTTGGCGTTGAGGTCGTGGATTTTTCCTTCCGACGGCTTATCCCGAGCCGCGTAACCGGCCATCCACATCGATTCCTCGGGTGTGATTACCACGCCTGCCACACCGGCTTTCCACTGTGGCTTCGACTCTTCAGCCGCGCCGGACAACGACACTCGCCCGGCGATTGTGCCAAGCAATACGGCGACGCAACAAGCTCTCGGCAAAAACCGCTTTAACATGGCAGCAACTCCTTGTGGTCCCGTGTCAGTCCCGTCGCCCGCGACGGGAGAAGTGGCGCGAACCGAAGATTTCCGGTCGCAGGCGACCGGGCTAACCGTAGCGTGAAGAATCCGGCTACTTCTCAACGGCGAAGAAGCGGGCTTTGCCGTCCTGGCCGACGAGCATTTTGACGGGGCCCCAGATCCAGAGGGAGAACTTAGTCTCCTTCTCTTCGCCGTCGTCGGTGGGTACTTTGCATTGGACGCGGAGAATCTTGTCGGGCTTGCCGAAGCGTTTGCGCAGCGTTGCGGCCGGTCCCCGAACCGAGGTCTTGAAGGTTATCGGATCGTCGCCCTCCGCCACGGCAAGCGAAATCGTCCGCGCCTCGGCGTCCCCCTTCGGCTCGAGCAGTCTGGCCAGCTTTTCGGTGCGCTCGGGATTCTCGTCGGCACCCGCTTCCGGTTTTGGTTCTTCCTCGGGCTTGTCCTTTTCTTCCGGCTCGTCTTTCTTGTCGGGCTTGGTCTTGTCGTCGGGATCCTTCTTCTCTTCCGGGTCGTCGTCCGACTTCTTGGTTCGCGGTGTTCTGGTTCGCTTCGGTTTCTTCTTCTCCGGTCCAGCCAACGGCTTGGTCAACTCGATGAAGACCGTTTTGGCGGCACCGATCTTCCTTAGCTCGTCTTCCATTGTGCCCGAGCAATCGATCTTGTCGCCCTGCTTGGCAAGCTGATAGAGGGCAACGTCGACCTCGATTTCCAACTCGTCGGCCAATTCGCATTTCATCACGTGATTTCCGGCCTGAAGGGTCAACTTGCCCTTCTTGAGGCTGTTGATTCGGCCGGCGATCGAATACCCACTGGTCGCCTGAGCGTTCTTTGCGGGCGGCTCCGCTTGGACATCTCCCATGGCGGTCTGGTCGGGAAAGACACCGGGGATAATCTCGGTGGAAGGCGTGAAGATCAGCATCTTCGCGATCTTGCCCTGCACCCGACCGCGACGGTCGACTTGAGCGGCGAATTGGATGAAGACGCCGGGCATAAGGACCTCGGGCTCGGCGGTGCCGGTCACGTGGACCTCGGTCGCCTTGCCCACCTTGGCGATCCAGAAGTCGTTTTCGCCCGTCTTTACCTTGATCATGCCCATCCCGAAATCTTCGACCGTTCCCGTGGCGTTGAACGGGACCTTCGCCTTGTTGGGCGCCTTCTTCGGCTTTCGTTGGGCCTGGGCCGGCCAGACGGCGGAAAGTACCACCAGTCCGAATGAGAAGCAAATCGCAAGCTTGGCATTTCGCGACATCGGAGAGACCTCCTGAAAAACGGAAAGCAGGTTGGGTGCGGTTGGATCGGCGTCGGACCGTGCCGGGCGCCGACTGCATCGAGCTTGGGAGCAGTCGAGAGACAATTTCCTTCCGCTCCCCAACTACCGAGGATACCCTTCCGGCAGCCGTTTGACCAGCACATTATCGGCCAAATGGCTGTCGCGGCACGGCGAGACGGCGATCGTGCCACCAATGGGAGGTAGGGCTGGCCCCTGCCGTCCGGCGGCGACGAGCGTCACCCCTTGCCCCGCAGCCCCAGAATCAACATCACTTCGCCCACCGGAATGCCCACCTCGGCGGCGATCTGATCGGCGCTGAAGCCCTGGTCGGCCAGCGTGCAGATCTGCTGATATCGCTGCTCTACCTGGGTGTCTTGCTCCGCCGAGGGCTCCCGCTTCCCTTTTCCGAAGGCCGAGAAGGGGCCGCCTTCCGAGAGATTCCGAGCACCGGGCGGACGGGACGACTCGGCCTCAAACAAGCCGGATGGCAGCTCGTATCCGGCGGTTCGAGCACCGGCCGCCAAAATGGCCTTCAAGCGGTCGGACGCCTGATCCGCCTCCCGAATCAAGCTCTGAAGGGCCGACATCTTGCTATCCAGTTGGCCCGAAAGATCCCGGGCGACCTCGTGCATCTCGACCTCCCATTCGGTAAACTCCTCGGGCGCGTCGAGATTGCGAGCCAGCCCCTTCGGCTTCGGCCGGGGGAGTTGGACGATGCTCGGCTCGTTCTTAGGCTGCTTGCGAAAATAGCGGTGCCAGCGCAACAGCAGCAACGCAACCGCCAATGCCGAGCCCGCAAAAATCACGCCCGTAACAATTCCCGATTGTGCAAACAAGCACATCTGCTGACTCCCTTGTTGAAAGCGGAAAGCCGAAAGCTGAAAGCGGAAGGGGCCGCTTTCAGCTTTCCGCTCTCCGCTTTCTGTCTATTTCGTTTGGATCAAATGCCTTTTGGGCCGCTTCGTAGACTTCCTGCAAGGGCGTCTTGTGTTGGGCGGCCGCCTGACGGCAGGACTCGAATTCCGGGGCGAAGCGCGGCGTTCCGTCGTCCAGCCATTTCAGCTTGCCCTCGATCGGCCCAAAGCTCGTCCGCACGCCGTGCGGCTGGCGATCCAACACGCGGCGGTCGACCGGCCAGCGACGAACGCCGAGCGTGGTCGTCTCCTCGAACAGAACCGACTCGACCGCCTCGACCTGCCGGGCATGGCAAAGTATCGATAGAGTGACGCCGGGCCGGTTCTTCTTCATCTGGATGGCCGTCGTGTAGACGTCCAACACCCCGGCGTCCCAAAGCCGGGTTGTGCAGTAGCCGATCAGTTCGCCGGAGATGTCGTCCAGGTTGGTTTCCACGAGCCAGATTTGCTCGGCCGGTTCGTTCGCGGTTGCTTCGCCCACCAATAGCCGCAAGACGTTCGCTTGTTCCGGCCAGTCGGCCTGGCCCGCCCCGTAACCGATTTGCCCGACGGTCATCGCCGGCAAGGGCCCGAACGAGTCGACCAGCGTGGCCAGGATTGCCGCGCCGGTCGGCGTGGTCAGTTCACCGCGGACCGACGATTCGGCCAAGGGGATGCCTTTAAGCAATTCGGCCGTGGCCGGGGTAGGAATGCCGCACTTCCCGTGATCGATGGTGACGCTGCCCGAGCCGGTCGGGACGGGTGAAGCCACAATCCGCTCGACCCCCAAAAGGTCCCAGCCAACCGCCGACCCGACGATATCGGCAATCGAGTCGGCCGCTCCCACCTCGTGGAAATGGACCTCTTCGATTGTTGTTCCATGCACGCGGGCCTCGCACTCGGCCAGTCGGGTGAAGATCCGTCGGGCGGTCTCCCGTTGCCGATCGGTCAGCCGTCCGGCGTCGATCAGCTTGAGGATGTCGGCCAGGTGGCGGTGAGCGTGTTCCGGCTCGTAGAGGACCGAGACCTGGGTTGCCCGAAATCCCTTTTTTGTAACTTCGCGGGCTTCCAAGTGGCAACCGGGCAGGCCGAGCGACTCGATCGCGGCGTTCAGTTCGGCCAGATCAACTCCGGCGTCGACCAAGGCGCCCAGCATCATGTCGCCGCTAGCACCGCTAGCGCAATCCAGGTAGGCCAGTTTCATGCTCATGTTTTCAGATTTGCCGAGGGCTTCGATGGGCTGACTATCAACAACCGTTCACGGCGTAAAATACCCTGTTTAGCCGCAATACTGTTCGTGTTTCGCGGGAATTGATGTTAGCCCGGTCGCCTGCGACC
>CAZDHN010000505.1:0-4981 GCA_964505115.1 uncultured Planctomycetaceae bacterium | reverse complement strand
GCGGACCAACTCTGCCCGGTCGGCCCGATCCACTCGATCCCCACGCTCTCGGCGTCGCCCCGCCGCACGATTGCTTCCAGCTCGGGCAGCGGCGCGGCGAACTCCAGGCCGGGTATCAACTGCAATTGGGCCCGATCGAACAGCCGGAAGAGCATTTCCAGCACGTCTTTTCGGACCGGGTCCTGGCCGGAGTCGAAGAACAAGCCCGTGTCGTAGCGGGGCGTGGACTGAAGAATCTCGCTGGGATATATCGCGCTGCCGTCGGCCAGGACCGACATCATCAGCCCACCCATGCCGACATGGTTCAGATATTCGACCAGTCGGGTGCCGCCCTGGTGGAAGGTCACCCAATCGTCGAGGCTACGGTTGCTCCAGTCGTCGAGCGATTCGGCGGCGGAAAAGCACTCGGGGAATAGGGGGCGATCGAGATAGGCGGCCAGCAGCCGCTGGGGCCTTTCCGACTGGGCCGGGAAGGCACGCGGCAGATGCTCGCCCCCGGCCAGCACGCGAATCTTGCCGTAGGCGGCCGCTGTCTCCTTGCGGCGGTTGCTGATAAGCACCATGGGTGTTTTGGTCCGCGGCCAGAAGATCAAGCGGTGACGCATCCATCGCGGTGGGCGTCCACGCTCCTGATCGGCGACCACGCTGGCCCGATCGACTCCGGAATCCAACCCGATTGGCATCAATGCTCCGGCCGCGTTCGGCTCCAGTACGCTGATTCCCAAGGTTTGCGAGAGGTCGCTGGGATAATCCACTTCGAGCACGTGCGGCGCGCCCGGCTTGGCTATTGGCAGCGTGTAGGCCTCCCAACTCACGTCGTCGGTCTGTTCGCTGGGAGCCAATTGCACGAGTTGGCCCAGCGGATGTTGCCACGGTTGAGAGTGGCCGCTTCCCAAGGGGCCCTTCAAAATTCGTTGCAGCCGCGGAAATTGCGGCAACTTGATCAGCCGCGACCACCAGTTGGGACTGGCAGGATCGATCTCCACCGCCTGCTCCCAGGCGGCGACCTTGCCTGTCGCTTCCGGCGATTCTGATCCGACCACGAGCAACTGGACCTTGCGTTGGGCTATTACCTTCGCGTTCCAACCCAACGGCAGGCGGTGACCCTGCGGCAGGCGGAGCGCCTTCGACTGCTGGGCCGTGATTACCAGATCGTAGACGCCCTCCTCGTCGGGCAACGTTAGCTCGACCGGCAAGGTCACCGGCCGGCCGGCAACCACCGACTCCTGACGCGACCATAACTGTCGATCAGTGCGACCGACGACGAGCTGCAAATCGATCTGCACCTTCTCACCGGCGGCAACGGGCAGCAGGTGTGGCTCGATGTCGAGCTTCATGAGTTGGCCGGGCGTGAAGACCAGCGATTTGTCCGCCAACTTCACTCGGAGCTTGTCGCCGGGCGTGCGGCGCACCAACAGTTGGCTACCCCGATCATCCAACTGCGTGCTGGAGATATCGCCCAGCAGGTGGCTTAGCGGCACTTCGGCGCGCTTTGACGATTGCCCGTTCGCCACCAGTTCCACCAGCAGCTTGGCATCGGCGGGAGCGTCGATAAGCACGTCGACGCCGTCGTAGGCCCGAGGCGACCGCTGGCGAATAACCAGGCGGTTCTGGTCGGCTTCTTCCAGCCACATCGAGCCCGGCTCGTCGGCCTCGATACCCAGCGGACGCGGCTCGGAAAGGGTGCCTTCGCTTAGCCAAACGGTTCCGTTCCACAACTTCTCCTCGCCGCCGCCCCAAGCAACGCGAACCCGCATCGACTGCCTCGCAACAGCCGACGGGCTGCTGACGACAAGTGTCGCCAACGCCACCAGCGCAAGCGCCGAGCCGCGACATACCACGCCCAACGCATGGCATGTACAGCGACACCGCGACGTACCCGGACTTCCATGTCCGATCATCGTCGATCCAGCAAGTAGAAGAGGAAACCGCCACCCTAGGCGGAAAGGCGGCGGATTATAGTGGCAAACCGCCCCAAAGTCCTAGGCGAATTCCGGGGACGAAACGCGAAAATGTCGGAAGATGGGCGAGATGGGAGGGGGAGCTAATCTTGGTGTGGCTGCTATAAAGCCGCGACCGGTGGTCGCGCTGGAGGTGTCGGAGAACCGCGTGCCTTTTTCAACGTGCGCGACCACCGGTCGCGGCTTTATAGAAACGCCTCACTCCAAACCGCTTAGCAGGATTCCGTCGAGCGGGGGCAATTCGGCGATGCGATCGGCTTGGAGGTGCTCGTCGAATTGGGAGAGGGCTGCCCGCAGATCGTCGACCACTTGGTGGCAGCGGGTGGCGACGTCGTTTGCCTCCCAGCGATCGTCGGGCTTGGCGAACAGCAGCGGCTCGGTCGTCTCGCGCAAATACCAGGCGGGCGTGCGGATCGCACGTTGGCCGTCGGCTCCAGTCAGGCAGAGCCGGTCGCGAACCGATTCGACTTCGTCGCGAACAAGTGGCAACAGGTTTCGACCGGTTGGCGAGGAGTGCCCTTCGAGCTTCCACCACTCCAACAGTGTTGCCCAAATGTCGGCCGGCTCGACCAGTGCCTGACTCCGCGCGGCGGCGCCCAGCGAGTCGGGCATTCGGATCATCATCGGCACGTGCGCAAGTTCGCCGTACAGCGCGTTGTCGCAGATCCCCACCCGACGGTGTTCACCCAACGGATAGCCTCGCGCCGAAACAAGCATCAACAGCGTGTCGTCCAGCAGGTTGCCGCCGGCGAGGAATTCCAGCAAGGCTCCGAGGCACGTATCCAGAAGCGACACCTGGCCGGCATACGCCTGCGTGATGGGCAGTAGCAGGTCGGGGTCGTAGTCCGGTTCCAGCATCAGTTCTGGTGTTTCGGCCGATTCGCGCGGTGGCGGATCATCCGGCTCGGTGTAGCTCCGCCGAAACTCAAGTGGCGCGTCCCAGGGACCGGACAGCCCGGCCAGATGACACCAGAGCAGGAACGGTTTGCGCGGTACGTTATCCAGCCAATTGATGATTTGCGTGAAGCAGCCCGCCAGATGGGTCTGTTCCAGGCTCGATGCCGGTTCGGTTACTTCGGGCGTGCCGAGGTCGAGCAGTTCGTTGAACTGGCCGATCAGGTCGCTGCCGGAGATAGCCGGCTCGTCGGTCAGCAGCGTGGTGTCGACACCCGCGGAGCCAAGCAGCCCGGCCAACGTGGGCCCGGACATGGGCCCGGACGGTGGCCCATTTGGCGTGGCTACCCCACAAAGCGCATGCCGCCCCTGCCAATAGGAGCGGTAGAGGCTATCGAGATTGGGGCTGTCGATCAGCATGTGATCGAAGAGGAACGACTCGCAGGCCAACTGGTCGATGGCGGGCGTTTCGATCCAAGTGTTTCCATACGCTCCCACGTATCCGGCGTGCAAGCGGTCAACAAGCAGGCAAATCGCGTTCATGCCACGATTGTAGCGAAAGAAGGTGCCTTGACGGAAGGGGGAAGCTTTGAGCTATGAGCAGTGAGCCTTGAGCCTTGAGCATACCACGTTCTTCCTTGGCTCACTGCTCACTGCTCAAAGCTCACTGCTCACTGCTCAAAGCTCACTGCTCATAGCTCGTCGCTTGCCGGCGGCGCGTTGGCGTCGCCACCAGTAGGCCGACTTGGCCCGATAGATGTCGGCGATCATGTTTTCGTAGCCTTCGACCATCCGCTCGATGGACCACTGGGCAATAACGTGCTCGCGTCCGGCCCGGCCCATGGCGGCGGCCCGTTTGGGGTCGCGGAGCAAGGCCAGCGTATGGGCGGCAATCTCCCCCGGTTCGTCGGGGGTGACCAGATAACCGGTCAGGCCGTCGAGTACCGTCTCGCCGACCGAGCCGACCCGGGTGGCCACGACGGGCTTCTCGGCGGCCATGGCTTCGAGGATCGAGACCGGGTTGGCTTCCATCCGCGAGGTCAGCAGCAGCACGTCCATCAGCGCGAGCAGTTCCGGCACGTCGTCGCGGGTGCCGAGGAAACGGACCGATTGGTCGAGCGATTGCTCGGCGGCCAGACGTTCGAGTCTTTCTCGTTCCGGCCCGTCGCCCACTATCAGGAACTTCGCTTGCGGCATCTCCTTGACGACGAGGGCGGCCGAACGCAGGAACAGTTCGTGATTCTTCTCCGGTCGCAGTGCCGCCACAATGCCGACGACCGGCGCGTCGTCGGGCAAGTTGAACTCTTGCCGCAACTGCTCGTCCGGCCAGCGCGGATGAAACTTCTCCACGTCGACGCCGTTGGGAATGACTCGGACCTTGTGGGCCGGGCAGCCTTCCTGGTCGACGAGGTATCGGCCGTGCGGATTTGCCACGCCGACAAAGGCGTCGGTAATCGGGGAGAGCAGCCGGTTGGGTAGTTCGACTCGGTCGGGCAAACCCGTGGAATGCAGCGAGGAGCAGATCACCGGCACGCCGGCCATCCAAGCCGCCAGTCGACCCCAGAACATCTTGTCGCCGCCCGTGCCCACGGTTACCACTGCATCGATTTTCCGTTGCACCATCAACCGCCGCAGTCGCCGAAGGACCTTGAAGTCGTACTTGTGTGCCAGCAGGCCGGTGAAGGCCGGAATCTCCTCGGCCAGCACTTCACCCAGCGGGCCGAAGTGTTTTAGGCAACACAACTCGGGCGCGAACCGCGAGCGATCCATGCGACGCGCCAGATCGACCAGCAGCGTTTCCGCGCCGCCGACCGGCATCGAGGTGATGACGAACATCACTCGCAAGGGGCCGCGGTCTTGTGTCGGGATTAGGCTGCGACGATGGAACATGCGGTAGTTGATAGTTGGTAGTTGATAGAGGTAGTTGATAGTTGGTAGTTGATGGTTGGTAGTTGCTGCTGCGGAAAGTCTCCCCTCTCCCTTTGGGAGAGGGGCCGGGGGTGAGGGCTAAAGATGCTTCGCAACAGCAAATACCTGAAATCAAGTAGTTTGCTCTGACTCACCCTCACCCTGGGCTCCCGAAAATGTGAGGTTGTGGGGAATTCGTTTTCATCCGGGTTTTGTTA
>CAZDHN010000504.1:0-4982 GCA_964505115.1 uncultured Planctomycetaceae bacterium | reverse complement strand
GGCGGCCCGGATAATCTCGACTGCCCTTTGGATCTTCTCTCGCGGCGTATCCAGGGGGATATGAAGATCGGCGAGTCTACGAATGTACGGTCGGCGTCCAACGTTCTCAATGTCGGTACGGGCCAGTTCGTCGTTGGGGATTATGGCTTGATGTCCCGTAAGCAGTCGAATCTTCGTGGAGCGCAAGCCAATGTCCTCAACCACTCCATCGTACTTCTCGAAGATGATTCGCTCGCCCACGCGAAAGGGCTTATCGGCCATCAGCGTGATTGTCCCCAATATGGTCTTCAGCGTGTCTTGCGCCGCCAGTGCCAGGGCAAGGCCGCCAACTCCGGCACCAGCTAGAAGCGTCGTGAGGGGGATGCCGAGATACTTGCCACCTTCGAGAAAAACGATCGCCGAGACCACCAGGCTCGCCAATTTGGCAATGATGCGTGTAACCTGCGCGTCCAGTCCCTGCGGATTGATTTGTGGAGAAGCGATTATGGCCGACGCGATCCTGTTGGCTACTGCAAAGATCACAACAATCGCGGCCGCCAACGTCGTCATATCAGCGGAGAAACTGACTACGTACAATAGTGTGCCGCGCAAAGTCAAATGGAAGCGGGCAACATGCTGGAAGACCGAAGGGATGCACATTGCGACGATTGGGAACAAGAGCGTCAGACAATATAGAAACAAGCGTCTGTCGCGCCATCGCGTGACGTACACATGTTGAAGCCGATAGGCAATCGCCATCAGAACAACTGTGATCGCCAGCGTCACCAGCAGACCGAACCATTTCCACACTACCTGTCCAAATACCATCTCTCGTGTCCAATCGGGGAGCCGGTCCACAATTTCCCCGACTGCTCGCTTTCCTGGCGCGGAAATAAACCACTCATGGAAGTCCTCGGACACGGCGGGGCCCGTCGTGCGATAGGGCGAGGACTTGATGTCGTTGTAATACGTAGGGGCGCGTCCGACCGTGCCTGCCGTAAAAAGATACTCATGCCTTTGTGGCCCCTCGGCGACCCTGGCAATCGTAATTCGCGTGCCGGGAATCTGCCACCGCGAGAGCTTCTCCGGTCCGCCGGCGGCTTTAATAGCAGCCGTGTCGGGAATCTCCTCCTCCGGCGGAAGTTCCACGCGGTCCAGAATCTCTTTCAGGCACACCGCGGCCTCGCCGGCGGCGCTTTCGCGGGCATACTGTGGGATCTCGCTCAGGTCGAGGCAATCGAGAAGCTGTGTAACAGCGGCGTGATGCTTCGGCGAATTGCGGTCAAGGTACTTCTCGGTCTTTATGAATTGATGAAGTTCATTACAGGATTCGATAAAGCTCTTCAGAGTTGCACGCGGGCTCGAAGTGTCGGCCGGCGTAATTGCGTCCGACTTCTCAGCGGCAAAAGCGGAACTCGGTTCTGCAATTAAGCAAGTAACGAGCAAAAACATCGCCAGAGCAATCTTCGTCAAACACGCCTTCATCATACCGCCTCGTTCTGTAACTCGGGTTCAGTCAGCTTGACCACGAGCAGAGCCAAGTCGTCTTCTCTGTCGCGACCTTTGCAGTGGGCATCCAGATCGCGCCGCAAACCGGCACAAAGCTCTCCCGCGCTCGACTGGCCATGGCAAAGCACTTGGCTTCTCAGACGCTGGTCGCCGTATTGATTTCCGTGGGGGTCGAAGGCCTCCGCGATACCGTCCGTGGAGAACACCAGGGTGTCGCCCGTGCCCAGTGCGAATCGTATCGTCTCGTACTTGGTGTCTTCCGAGACACCCAGCGGCAGGCCGGAGCCGTTGGGTTGAACAACATCCGCGGTCTCGGCCCGAAACCAAAGCGGCCCCGCGTGACCCGCCAAGGCAAGCTCCGCGTGCGCTTCGTCGGAATCAATCAGGCAGCACGCGGCAGTAACAAAACGATCGCTGAACAGCCGGGCGAAGGCTTTGTTGACGTGCTCAAGCACACTGGGCGGATGTGAATCAAACTGAACGGCCGATTGCAGTGCCGCTTTCACCACCGACATTACCAGTGCCGCCTGGACACCGTGCCCCATGGCGTCACCCAGGAAGAAAAGCACTCGGTTGCCGCCCAGCGGGATGATATCCAATACGTCCCCGCCTACTGGGCTAGCGGGCTCATACTCGAAGGCGATTTCCAGGCCGTGTATCTCGGGGACCTTATAGGGGATCAGGGCCCGTTGGACCTGCCGGGCCATGTCCAACTCGCGCGTCATCAGAACGTTCTGCTTCTGGATAACCGCCTTCTGCTCGGCAAGCTCACTGTAGAGTCGCCCTTTCTCCACAATCGTTGCCAGTTGGCCGGCAATTTGCTGAAAGAACGCCACGTGAACACTGGAGTATGTGTCCTTTTCGAGGCTGGAAAAAAACACGAAACCCACCGGCTTGCCCTGTACGATCAGCGGACAGGTGAGCGAGGATCGTATTCCTTCGCGGACGATAACCCCCGTCGACTTCGACCGCGGATTCTCGCGAAGGTAGTCCTCAAGATCATTGATAACCCTCGGCTGCATGGTCTCGATGATCCGTTCCAGGGTCGAGCCCTTCAATTGGGCTCTGTAACCTCGCTTGAGCAACATGGGGCGATCGGATCGGGACCAGCGGGCAACAACTTCGCCACTGGGTTGGTCGATCAGCGAGAAGCCTATCCGGTTGTAAGGGATCAGCTCGCGCATCTCTTGGTAAAGTGCGTCGAGAACCTCTTCGAGTTCGACACCGTAGTTGATGCGCTCGGTAATCCGCGCTAGCTTCGCAAGCCCTTCTTCTTGCTGACGGAGTTCGCAATCGGCCATGTTGCCTACCTCATGGATGCTCGGAGTACGTCCATATGTCTATTGCTCATCTCGCTTGCGTAGCCTTCGGCGGCGCCAGAACCAGATTGCCGCGACCAGGACGGCCAGGCCGAATAGTGGTGCCACCGCGACGGCGCCAACTTGACCCCAGCCGGCCATCAAGATCAGCTTGTGCAGCAGCGAATCGTGCTGCTCGGTCGTCTTGGGTATCTGATCGGCAAACTCGGCCACGTGGTGCAGCAAGCTGACCGCAAGCGACCGGTCGGGTATCTCCTGGTGGCAGGACAAACACACGCCTTGGCGGTTCACTAACGCTCGCTCCGCATCGTTCAAGGGTCGCGAGCCCTTCAGGTGGTGTCCGACCGTCTGCAGTTGCTGGCCCTTCTCGGTCACGAAACGCGACCAGTCGGCCGTCAGGTTGTCGATCGACGCGATTTGCGTTTGGTACTGCTTGGGTAGAATACGCCCGTCGGCCGTCTCCAGTTCGACCACCGTCGGCTGGTTGAACGGTCGCATCGCCCGGCCCCCGTCGATCCCGTAACCCAACGCCTTCTCCGAAGCGTGGCACGACTCGCAAGATCGGGCGTGCTTCGTCATGGTGTGCGGATGCAGGGGGCTCATGTCGAGCGAGAGTTGACCTTCGGGCCCCGACCCTTCCGTGCCCGGGCTGGTGCGGAAGATGTGGTTCAACAGGATCGGCTTGCCGTCGGCGCCGATCACCGTAACCGACACCTGGCAACCGGGGGCGACCGGCGTAACGCGCCCTTCGCCGTTGACACCCAGCGGGGCGTCTTCCCAGCGAAGGTACGAACGCTGCTCGCTGATTTGGCCGGGAATGATGGTATCGTAGCCGGTTTCGCCGCGCTGAGCCTTGCACTCGGGACGCATGTGCCGATGGCCGGCCGCCAGCCAATCGAAGCTGGTCTTTCCTTCGGAATAGTCGATTCGGGCATGGCATCCGTAGCATTGAGGCGTCCAGGCCGTATGGCAGGTATAGCATTCCATGCGGCCCAGGTGGCCGCGGACCGATTTCATGGCCACCAACCCGGCCAGGCTTAGCTGCTTCTCCTGCTCGATCAGCTTGAGCGGCTTCAACTCGAGGTCCTTTCCGGCGGCCGTGTGGACGATTACCTTGTTGCCCGCCCGAACGGCGTTACCCAGCGGATTGCCGCGGGCGGAGAGCAAGAATCCGTCGCGAGCCGGATACTCGGTTCCTTGCCGCGCGTGCGGCAATATTTTCTCGGCCGTGCCGCGTGCCGGTCCGCTGGCCGACGACTCGGCAAACTCGTCCATGAACCCCTGGGGCAACTCCCAGGGGAACGAACGGGGTGTGCCGTGGCAGTCGCTGCATTCGATTTCGACCGACGCCAGATTGCATGCCGCCAGGAACCCGTCGCCGTGAACGTCGATCGAGGTGTGGCAATCCTGGCAGAGCATCCCCTTCTGGTAGTGTATGTCCTGATGCATGGCCAGATAGTGCTTGGTGTGCAAGGCCGGTTGGGGCCCGCCGCTCTTGGTGTAGGGCGATTCGTAGGCGGTCTCCATGAGCCCCTGGAAGGAGACGCCGATTCGCTTACCCCGGTCGTGGCAGGTGGTGCAAGTCTCGATCGGGATGCCGCTGTACTCGCGCCCATGCACGCTCAGCTTCGACTCGCGGGTGGCCTGTATCGAGTGGACCAGGCAATGGCCCGGCTTGTCTCGGGCGATGCTCTTGTCGGCGCCTTCGTAGAACCCCTCGTTGCCGTAGGGAATGTGGCAGCCCGAGCAGCCCATGCCGCGGTAATCGCCCCGGACCTGCCGGCCCTTGACCGCATGATGGCAGCGCTGGCACTGGTTGCGCAGATAGGTGAAGGCGGCCAGGTCGGGTTGTTCGGCCAGCTTGGCCAGATCGGTTGGCGCGTCGGGGAGCCGCTGATGGCGATCGACAAACACCTGCGGTTGCAGCGCCTTCAGATGTGCCATATACGCCCGATAGGTGTCGGTCCCAAGCCGGTCGCTTGCCTCGGCGGGGTTCTCGACGTCGTAGTTTCCCCACTTGTGTTCGTAGCCGGTCAGCGAGCCGAACGCCCAGGCCGTCCCCTGTATCTTGCCGGCCTCGGTCATCATCAGGCTGTGCCACTGCGTACCCACCTGATCGGGATGACACGGTCCGCACGTCTTTCGGTTGACCCAGGGACTGCCCGGGTCGGGATA
>CAZDHN010000503.1:0-4995 GCA_964505115.1 uncultured Planctomycetaceae bacterium | reverse complement strand
CGCACAAGCCGGTCGCAGGCGACCGGGCTAACAGTGAATCACGAACGGTATTGCGGCTAAACGAAATTGGCTGCAAAACAGTGTGTTTCACCCCGTGAACGATTACCACGCACGGGTTCGACGAATATTTACGTCAATAGTATATCGTAGCCCAGTATTGTGGCAGTTTTTCTGGTTTAGGGCGAGGTCACGACACGAGCTTGACCCAATTGGCTTGGTTCGGTACAGTACCGCGTCTCTTTCCAGCTCAACTGCCAGTCAAATTCACTGATCGCCATGGATGCAACACTCAGCCAGTGCGATAAAGACCTTTCGGACGCCCGCGGACCGGGCCTGCCCCCTCGCATGAGGGTATTATATGTAGCCACGCCCCGGCGGACGGGTGGTTGGTTGGCCGAGGCGTTCGCGGCCGACAGCGCCTCGAAGGTCTTGTTGGAGGAAGCAATCGGCAGCGCGGCCGGTTTGGCCCGACTCCGCGACGAGCCGTTCGACGCCGTGCTGGTCAATCACGAACCCGACGAACTCGACGCGCTGGACCTTATCGAGGGCTATCGCGCCGGCGGGGAGTGCGACCCGATCGTGGTCCTGGGCACTCAAAGCGAACAGGAGATGGCGGCCCTATGCTACGAAGTTGGGGCCGACGCCTACATCTGCGTCAACACGACCACAACTCGGAACCTAATTTGGGTTGTCGGCCGCGCAATACAGCGACACGAACTGTTCCGCGAGAACCAACGCCTGTTGCAGGCCGAACGGCTGCGACTGCAACAGCAGCACGACGAGACCGATCGGCTCTTGCAGCAGCAACGGGCACTGTTGGGCGATCTGGAAACACTTCAGAAAATCAGTTGCCTCGAACCGCCAATCGAGCCGGCCAACTCGCCGCTTGAAGAAGACAACACAACAAGCGACGAATCGGCCGACGCCCGGCCGGCGCGATGCCGGCCACCCCGGCTGCCCGAAGAGTTGATCGGCCACTATCGCGAATTGCTGCGAACCTATGTGATTATGGGGTCGGGCAATCTGGGCTGGGAATTGACCAAGCTGGCCGAATTGCTTACCAGCTCCGGCGTCACCGGCCAGGAGACCATGCAACTGCATCTCCACGTCTTGGAGGAGTTGATCCACGGCCTCGGCGCCCGCAGCACTCGCCACGTGATGACCCGGGCCGACCTGCTGGTGCTCGAGATCATGATGCATCTGGCCGAGGGCTATCGCGGTCGTTACCAGGAGCGAATTCATCCGCCCGTACAGAAGCAACTGCCCGGGTTCGAGTAATGTCCGGCCGCCCGGGGACTGGGCCCCGTAGGTTATGCTTTAGCATAACAGCCGGCCGGATCAACGATTCGTTATGCTGAAGCATAACCTACACTTTCAACCTTCGACTTCTCCATGAGCGACTCCCGGACAACGGTTGCGGAACTACGACAACTCATCGAGCGGTTTGTGGACGCTCGCGACTGGGGCCAGTTTCACTCGCCGAAGAACCTGTCGATGTCGCTGGCGATCGAGGCGGCCGAGTTGATGGAGCATTTCCAGTGGCTCTCGATGGATCAATCGCGTGGCGTGCCCGACCAGCCCGACAAGCTAGCCGAGGTTGCCGACGAACTGGCCGACGTATTCTGCTATACTCTGGCCATGGCCAACCAGTTGGGGCTCGACATCTCGACCGCCGTGCGCAACAAGATGCGTAAGAACGAACAGAAGTACCCGGCCGACCAGTATCGCGGCCGATTTGGCTCCGACGACCCGGGCAGTTGAGTGCAACGTCGTTTCCTCGATTACAAAGCCGCGACCGTTGGTCGCGCACGATTCAAAGGGCACGCGGTTCTCCCAATCCATCAGCGCGAGCGTTGGTCGCGCCCTCATATCAGAAAGAGATTTCCGTGCAGGTTCGGCGAAATCCTACCCGGCCGGTTGTCGTGGGGTCGGTAACGATCGGCGGCGGCCATCCGATCGTGGTGCAGAGCATGTGTGCCACGCGGACAAGCGATAGCGAGGCGACCATCACCCAGGTGACCCAGTTGGCCGGGGCGGGCGCGGGAGTCGTGCGGATCGCGGTCGACAATCAACACGACGTGAAGTCGCTGGCCGTCGTACGCCAGCGGACCGAGGCGAATCTCTCGGTCGACTTGCAGGAGAACTACCGGCTGGCGGCCGACGTGGCTCCGCTGGTCGACAAGATCCGCTACAACCCGGGCCATTTGCATCATCATCGGCCGGAGCAGTCCTGGCGGGAGAAGGTTCGCTGGCTGGCCGACGTGGCTGGCGAGCACGACTGCGCGATCCGCGTCGGCGTGAATTGCGGCTCGGTCGATCCGGCCGTCCGCGAGCGATTCGACCCGGCCGACTCGATCAGCCCGATGCTCACCAGCGCGCTTGAGCACTGCGAGATGCTCGATTCGGTCGGGTTTTCGCGGTACTGCGTATCGCTGAAGGACTCCGATCCGGCCAAGGTGGTTGAAGCCAACCGGCGATTTGCCGAACAGCGTCCGGACGTGCCCCTGCACCTGGGCGTAACCGAGGCCGGCATGCCGCCCGAGGGCATTATCAAAACGCAAGTGGCCTTTGAACAACTGATCGGCCAAGGCATCGGCGACACGATTCGCGTATCGCTCACATTGCCGGGCAGCCGCAAGCACGAAGAGATCGAGGCGGGCAGGCAGATGCTGGCCGAGATCGCGGTCGGCCGGCTGGTCGATCGGGCCGAATATGCGGCGATCCAAGAGGGGCTGGACATCGTCAGTTGCCCAAGCTGCTCCCGAGTCGAGAACGAAGCCTTCGTCGAACTGGCCGGCAAGGTCCGCGAACTCACCCGATACGCGGCCGAATACCCGATCACGATTGCCGTGATGGGTTGCCGGGTGAACGGGCCGGGCGAGACCGACAACGCCGACCTGGGGCTCTGGTGTGGTCCGAGTTACGTGAACCTCAAGTGCGGCAGCCGGCAGGTCGGCCGCTTTGGATACGACGAGATTCTCGCGAGACTGAAGAAGGAACTCGATTCGTTGATTGCCTCGCGCGAGCGGTGTTAATGACAAATATAGGGTGGGTCGTCAGTAAATGAAACCATTCCGCGCGATAGTGTTGGCGATTCTCTTGACGGGCTGTACGCAGTCGCTGCGCGGCCCGCTGACACTGCACGCGCCGCCCACACTGCCGAGCCGTTACGGCGTTGTTCGGGAGCAATTGGTATTGCACGGCGATTTCCCCTTGGCGTCGCATCATCGGATGTTCGAGGAACTGGTTGCGCTGCGTGGCGACCTGTGCAAACGGCTGGAGTTGCCAAGTTCGGACGAGCCGATCGACGTCTATCTGTTCGAGACGCCGGAGCGGTTCAAAGCGTTCATGCGGCTGAATCATCCGGGTTTGCCGCAACGTCGCGCGTTTTTCATCGAGACCGACACGCAACTGAAGGTCTATGCGCAATGGGGTGATCGGCTCACGGAGGACCTGCGGCACGAAGTTACGCATTGCTACGTTCACGCCGTCGTGCCGAACCTGCCGCTCTGGCTGGACGAGGGGCTGGCCGAGTATTTCGAGGTCGCCCGAGGTCGCAACGGACTGAACCGCGACCATCTGGAACTCCTGGAGCAGCGGCTAGGGCAGGGTGGTTGGCAACCGGACATCGCCCGGCTGGAAAGGCTCGACCCGAGCGTGGACATGAGCCAGGAGGACTACGCCGAGTCGTGGGCGTGGGTCTACTTGATGCTGAGCACGGACGAGAGTCATCGCAAGCTGTTTTGCGATTACCTGCGGGAATTGCGTCGAGACGGTTCGGCCCAACCCTTGTCGACCCGACTCGCCCGGCTGACGAACCGGCCGGCCGACCAATTGTCTGCCCAACTGCGGCAGTTGACGGCGACCGGACGGCGGAGCAGATAGGCAAAAGTCCGCTATTTGGGTGGCTGCTTGGAGATTCGCGGGGCGCAGGAGCACGTTTGTAGCTGGATTCGCAAGAATTCAGCCGGTGAGCGTAAATCCTTCTGAATTCTTGCAAATTCAGCTACCACGGTGTTGCCGGTCCATCGAAGTTCCGCAACCGCGTTCCTGCGCCCAGATTCACGCCTGTCGGCCCACTGGTGCGGTTTCGCGGGCGCGCCTATAATTGGGTTGGTATTATATGTGAATATCCTCCTTCGGCCGGACCGTAATGCTGCGATACTGTTCGTTTCGGAACACTGACCCCTCCGCTTTGGTGGATGTTTGGCGCTCGCGCGGGAACCAGCCCGGGCTGCTGCAACCCGTCTCGGCCGACGTCTTCGAGCAGCTTGTGCTGGGGCGATGCTATTTTGACTACGAGGGGTTGATCCTGGCATGGGACGGCGATCGGCCGGTGGGTTTCGCCCACGCGGGCTTCGGCCCCAGCCAGCGCGAGTACGAGATATCCACCGAGTTAGGCGTGACCTGCGTGGTGGTTGTTCGGCCCGATTGTGCCGAGCAGGAAGTGGCCGCCGGCTTGCTCGAAAAGTGCGAGGCCTATCTGCGGCGTCGCGGCGCCAAGGTGCTCTACGGCGGCGGAATCCGGCCGCTCAACCCCTTCTACGTTGGGCTATACGGCGGGAGCGAATTGCCCGGCGTGCTCGATTCCGATACCGTCGCCCGGGAACTCTATCGCTCGCACGATTACAAGGAGATCGACCGGACGTTGATTTTCCGCGGCGATCTGGGCGAGTTTCGCTCCCCAATGAACCGGCAGCAGATGCAGCTTCGGCGTCGAATGCGAGTGCAAGTAGTCATCGACCCGCCGATACGCGGCTGGTGGGAAGCCAACACGATAGGCGACTTCGATTTGACCCGATTCGAGTTGGTCCCTCGCGCCGGCGGTAAGCCGGTCGCGCATGCCACCATACGGAGCATGGATGCGACGGGCATGTCGGGCTTTGGCCGGGTGGCCGGCCTGATCGAGTTGCACACCGAAGAGCCCTATCGGCGGCAGGGGATGACAACCTTTCTGCTGAGCGAAACCTTCAACCAACTCTCGCGCCAGAACAT
>CAZDHN010000502.1:0-5004 GCA_964505115.1 uncultured Planctomycetaceae bacterium | reverse complement strand
TGAACTTTTGCAAGTTCAGCTACTAGTAATGTCAACATGGACAGACCACTAGCGACAGGCGGCCACCCAAGTAGGTTATGCTTCAGCATAACGCATTCCGATGGCACGTTATGCTAAAGCATAACCTACATAATTGGAAGCCGTCCCCCCGCACCGCCTAAGGAGACGGGTTGGCGGTGTGTGCCGGAGATCAGGAAACGTCGACCTCGATATCGTTGATCGACAGATCGGCGTCGTTGGCACTGGCGTCGAGTAGGCGGCTCCAATCGACGTCGGCGGCGGTTGCAGACCCTTGACGCTCGGCTTCCCGCTGACACTTGATACAGAGTGTAGCGTACGGCAGTGCGTTGAGCCGGGCCATGGGGATGTTGATTCCGCACCCCTCGCAAAGGCCGAAATTGCCCAGACGCATCTGCTCCAGCGCATTCTCGACGCGAGCCAGTTCGCGACTCTCCACTTCGGCAAGCTGGGAGCTAATCTCGTCCTGGGCGCAGTCGAGCGCTGCATCGACCACGTCTCCGGACGCCTTTGCCCGAAGTTCTTTCAGTACACTCAAGTCACCAGCCAGGACCTTGCGTAGCGCATCGCGTCGCTTGATCAGGACCTGCCGCATGTTCAGAATCGCTTCTTTGCGCGTCATTAGATCTCACCTCGTTGTTCGACTTCGGCCTCACCGAGGGATACGCCCCCCTCGCGGCCCGCTATCGAACACCTGCTCTTTGCCTTGTTCCGTTCCACGCTACGTTAGCCGCTTTTGGACCGTCCAACCCGCTCAGGATTTGGACGCCAATCAAACTATAGTACGCGTCCGGGCCGAGGAAGTTCGGAAAATTCGCCTACTTCCCCGGGACGCGTAGAATCAAAGCCTTACAGGACATTTTACAGTCAGAATACAATACCACCCGATCGGAGGGTCAAACCCGCCGAACAGGACACTCGCATCAAACGAAAAATCGCCCCGCAATTGCACATCTTTCTTCTTGGCGATAGGCGTGTCGCTTACCGCTATCGCATAATCGACAAAACCGGCATAGATATACAGCCGTTTTTCCCCAATCTTCGCTGGTCGGCCCCTTCGCCCACCCCTCTTTTGACTCGCCAACGAACGTAAGCTAAATGGTGTAGAGGGTTTAGAGTTGCTTTTTGAGATTGTCGGACGGGCCTCGACGGCTCGATATCGCCCAGAAGCGACGCGTTGGTATTGCGCGCCGGTGCCGGAATCAAGTGCCACAAATTATCAGGTATACAACGATGGTAGACACGGCCACCACTCCCGCCGCCCCCATACTAGACGCGTCCGGCGGAGAATTAGTTCTGCGGTTTTGCAGTTCCAATCGTAGAGGCCAGGTTGTTCGGCTGCAATCGGCCAAATGCACGATCGGCTCCGGACCGCGATGCACGCTACGACTCCACTCGCCCGGAGTTCTCCCGCTGCACTGCCTCATTCTTCGCGGCGCTGCCGCCACGGTCGTTCGCCGCTGGGCGCCCGATACCCGACTCAACGGCCGGGATTTCTCCGACGGCGACCTTGTGCCCGGCGATCGGCTAAGCGTGGGACCGATCGAACTTGAGGTGCTCAAGTCGGAGCGCCTGGCAACGGCACCCACCGCCGCCCGGCAGGTCAATCGCTTGCGGGCCGATCTGAAATCCGAGAAAGAAGCGCTAGCCGAGCAAATCGAACAATGGAAGGCCGAGCGGGCGGAGGCCGAATCGCGGCTTGACGATCGCAAACGCCGGCTCAACACACGCCAAGCGAGCTTGGACGCCTTGGAGAAGGATCAGATCGCACAACTCGATGCGCGCCGGGCGGAACTGGAGGCCAAACGGCAGTCGCTCCAGAAGCAATCTGAGCGGTGGGAAGCCGAACGGACAAAGGCCGAATCGCGGCTCGCCGATCAGAACCGCCAACTCGCCGCCAGACAGGTGGAACTGGAAACCCAGAAGAATCGGGCCGAGAAAGCTGACGCCCGTCAGGCGGAGTTAGAAGCACTGGAGAAAGAGAAGACCGAGCAGTTCGAGTCTCGCCAAGCGGAGTTGGATGCCCTGGAAAGGGAAAAGGCCCAGCAATTCGAAACGCGGCAGGCGGAGTTGGAGACTCTGGACAAGGAAAAGACCGAGCAGTTCGACGCTCGTCAGGCGGAATTGGAGGCGAAGGAACGGGCGTTGGACGAAGAGCGGCATCGCTGGCAAAGCGAGCAGGCCGGAACCGATTCAGAGTCGGCCGCTTTCTTGAAGCAGCATGAGACGGCCCAAGCGGAACTGGAAGCCAAACAGCAGGCCTTCCAACGCCAGCGCGAGGAATGGGAAGCCAAACGGGCGGAAATGGAGTCCCGCAAGGAAGGCGACCACGAGCAACTCGAATCACGCCGAGCCGAGCTTGAGAACCTAGAAAAGGAGAAGACCGAGAAACTCGAATCACGCCTGGCCGAGGTTGAGACTATCGAAAGGGAGAAGACCGAGCAACTCGAATCACGCCGAGCCGAGCTTGAGAACCTCGAAAGGGAGAAGACCGAGAAACTTGAAGCTCGCCTGGCAGAACTCGAAGCCAAAGAACGGGCATTGGAAGAGCAACGGGCGAGGTGGGAAAGTGAACGGGTGGAGACCGACAAGCGGCTCAACGACCAAAGCGAGGAGTTGGCCGCTCGGCTCGCGGAGTTGGAGACCCAGCGCGAGACGTTCCGCCAGCAGCGCGACGAGTGGGAGTCGAAGGCGGCCGAACGGGAAGCGGCGCCCGAGCAACCGGAGGCCGCGCCCGAGCAGCCCGAGGCCGCGGCGTTCCAGCCGCCATCGGAAACAGCCCCGGTTGATACGGCCGAGATTCTGCGAAGAATGGGAACCGTACCGCTATTGCCCGACGACGAGGAAGAAGAGACGCCGACCGAACCGGAGCCCAGCCGGCCGGAGCCGCTCGATGAAGACAAAGCCACGCTTGAACCGGCCGACGCCGAGGAAGACGACGAGTCGATCGACGACTACATGTCGCAGCTATTGGACCGAGTCCGTAGCGTGACGGGCGGGCCAACGCCGACACCGACGCCGAAAAAGTCCGGGAGCGGTGTGCCGTCGGACAAAGCCAAGCCGGTTTCGGATCAAGTCGCGCATGACGGCGAACCGGAAGTTCCGGCCGATACTCAGGCCGTTTCACCTGCCGCTGCCCGAAAACGGCAGCCGGTCGAAATGTTACCCCGAGCCGCGGCGCCGGAGAAATCGGTGGACCTGTCGGCGATGCGAGATCTGGCCAACATCTCGGCCAGAACGGCCATCGACCGTCACTCGCAGCGGCAGGCAGCCTATTCTCGCTTCGGCAAGTTGTTGGTGAGTTTCGTCTCGCTTGCCCTGGGAGTGGCGTTGCTCTGGCTCTGGTGGGCAAAGGGGGCTGGATTCGCAACGCTAGGTGGCGGCCTGACCGGACTGATTGTCGCCCTGCTCTGGGGTAGCCAATACACCTGGCTGCTCGGCCAAAAAATCCTCGGCAAGGTCAACCACGTGACCTGGATCCGAAACCACGACTCGGAAGCGGAAGAAGGGGGAAAAGACGCTTCGCAACAGGCACCGGAAGAAATGCAGAAGACGCTTACCGCCGGATTGCTCGAAGCGGACAGCGAGACCCCTGAACCGGCGCCGTCGGACGACGAAACCGCGAACTGACCTGCGCCCATTTAGCGGCCGGGCTTGCCCCAATACCGTTGAATCAGTCGTAAGACGAATGCCGAACCAGGGCTACGGATGAGCCGAGGGCCGGTTACGCCCATCACGGTAGAACCGCGGCGACGTAAGACTCTAGAACCCTCTTGCCGCGCGGATGTCGTCGAAGTCGCGCAGGTGGTAGTCGAGGCCGACGAAGTCCAGCACGCGGCAGAGTCCTCTCAGGGCAACACCCATTCCGTCGGGGCCGCTGAATCCGCCGAACTGGCCTCCACCCTTCACGTGCGGCTCCAGGTCGAGGAACACGCCCGGTATGCCGCGGCGACGCAGCTTGCGGTGCAGCTTGGGAAGTATCCGCTTCAACTCGCGGAGCAACACCTCGTGGGCGCTGTCGCCCTGATCGGCCGGGACGAAGTTGGCCAGCATGTTCTCGTCGATATGGCCGCCCTTCTTGATCGGCTTGGGGCTGTGGTAGTCCTTGATGTGAACCCAACCCAGTCCCGGCGCCATCGCTTGAAACTGTTCGAGCAACTCGCCGGCCGTGTAACCCTGCACGAGGATGTTGGCCGCGTCGAAGATTAGCACCATGGCCGGATGGTTCACCTTGCGGTAGATTTCGGCCAGCAGATAGCCGTTCTCGCCGACCAGATTCGGCTCAACCTCCAGCCCGAAGGTAAGGTCCGAGCGGTGACACATCTCGGCGATTTGCCCAAGCTGATCGACCGCCTGCGCCATGTATTCCTTCTGGTCGGTGCCCTTGGGATGGTAGAAAGAGAATCCCCGGATCAACTTGGCCTCGAAGGCATGGGCCAGATCGCAGACCTTCTTGACGTCGCGATTGAGGTATTTTTTGAAGGGGATGAAGGCGTTCTTGGTGCCGTCTTCCTTGTTAACCAGCTTGACTTTGCCGATGGGCGAGCCGATCGACGAGACGTTCAACTCGTATTCGTCCTGCAGGTGGCGTACTTTCTGGATCTCCTGCCGCGTGAGATTCATCACGTTCTTGACGCCGTTGCCAACGTCGATGAAGCGGATGCTGTAATACTGCAAGCCCAAGGCGGCAAAGGCCGCGAACTGCTGGACCGCGGTCTTCTGGTTGGCGGCTTCGTCGGCGAAGCCCGACAGTATTACGCTGGTTTGATCGGCCATCGGATAACCCGTGCTGGTTGAGTTTACTTGAAATGGGCACAAAGGACGCCGGACGAACCCATATTCTGCGTTCCCCGACCCGTTTTGGCAAGAGGGGGTAGGGAAAACTCCGCCCGATTGTAGCCGAATTCTTGCCGTAGCTGAATTCGCAAGAATTCAGACGAATTGCCACTTGGGCTGAATTCTTGCGAATCCAGCTACCACGAATTC
>CAZDHN010000501.1:0-5018 GCA_964505115.1 uncultured Planctomycetaceae bacterium | reverse complement strand
CACGACAGAACTTACGACCTCTCGTGACGATGTTGGTGAGAAATACGGGCTAGCGAGTGCAACCGTTCGTTGTCAGTCGGGGACTGGTCCATTTTTCGGCCAAAAGATGTCTTTCGCGGATGAACGATGGCCGAAAATATGGACCTGTCCCCCTTGCGCTACGAAAGGGGACAGGTCCATGTTTTCGGCTTGCAACTTCCCGCCAAATGGACAATCAACCGGCCGAAAAATGGACCAGTCCCCAGTGCAAGCGTGAACGGTTACACCCCGGCCGCCAAAAAGGGCGCCATTGCCGTGCAACTGGTGGTAGAATAGAGGAAGGTAGCCGGATCGGCCGTTTGCCGCCGTTTTTCGTGAGCCGCCGCATTTAGATCCAACATGACACTTCCCCGACGTTCATCGCCTTCCCGACGCGCCCTGCTGCTGGCGGTCCTCACGGCCGCTTGGACAATACCGGGTGCGGCATATCCCGCAATGGCCGACGATTTGGATCAGGTGGCCGGGAAGCTCGCGTCCGACTACAAGGCCGAGTTGGGCAAGCTGGCCCAGTGGTGCGGCCAACGAGGGCTGGCGGCCCAGGCTGAGAAAACCCGCTGCTGGCTGCGGCCGCGCAACCCGAACAAAACATACATCTCGGTGTTGCCACGCCGCGTGGGTCGAGCGGCCCTGCCGGCCGACGCGTCGGCCGATCTTACCGAGTGGGACGCCCGCTTCACCCGACTGCGTCGCGACCAAAGCAATGCCCAGTTCGAGTTGGCGCGTCGTTCGATTCGCGCGGGCCGGGCCTCGCTGGCTTTCGATCTGGTGCTGGCCGCCCTGCACGAGAACCCCAACAACGAGGCCGTCCGCCGGCTGCTGGGTTACCAGGAGTTCCGCGGCCAGTGGCACACGCTATACGAAGTGCGACGGCTCCGCGCCGGCCAGGTGTGGGACGAGCAGTTCGGCTGGCTACCCAAATCGTACGTCCGCCGCTACGAGCAGGGCCAACGCCGGTCGAACGGCCGCTGGATCAGCGCCGAGGAAGACACCCGACTGCATCGCGATATCAACTCCGGCTGGGACGTGGCAACCGAGCACTACACGATCCGCACCAACGCCGGCATCGAGGCGGGTGTCGAGTTGGGTACAAAGCTTGAGCGGCTATATCGGGTTTGGAAGCAGCTTTTCGTGCGGTTCTACGCCTCTGAAGCTCAAGTAAACAGTCTCTTCGACGGTCGCGGACGCAGCCGGCCGGTCGAGTTGCCGCAACATAAGGTCGTCTATTTTCGCAACCGGGAGGATTACAACCGTTCGCTCAGAGCTTCGATGCCCAACATCGGTATCTCGGTCGGCGTCTACGTGGACGGCGTTGATCGGGCCTACTTCTTCGCCGGCAAGGATTCCGACTATCGCTCGCTGAACCACGAGGCCACGCATCAGTTGTTCCACGAGTCGCGGCCCGTGGCGCCTAATGTCGGCGCAAAGGCCAACTTCTGGATCGTCGAAGGGATTGCCATGTACATGGAGTCGCTTCGCGAGCAGGACGGCTACCATGTATTGGGTGGCTTCGACGACCTCCGAATGAAGGCCGCCCGATACCGACTGCTTGAGGACGATTTCTACGTGCCGCTTGAAGAACTGACCGGCTACGGCATGCGCGAGATACAGTCCAACCCGCGAATTGCCACGCTCTACAGCCAGGCGGCCGGCCTGACCAATTTTTTGATCTATCATGACGGGGGCCGATATCGCGACGCCCTGGTCGCCTACCTGGCGGCCGTCTACAGCGGACGCGACGATCCGGGCACTCTGGCCGCCTTGACGGGCGTTCCCTACGCCCAACTCGACAAGCAGTACCGCCAATTCATGGAGACCGCCGGCGGCACGCAGGCTGGTGCCGCCGACCGGCAGTAGCGGCACCTTGCACCAATAGCCGCTGGCGGAAGCCAGCGGTTGCGATGCGGCTTGATCAGATTTGCCACCACGCCAGTGCAATTTGGGCAACCGCCGGCTTCCGCCCGCGGCTATTGCCGAAGAGTTGCAACGAAAGGCTGTAAGTGGCTGCTGTAATTCACCTTACACTCCGTGCCCTCCGTGCCCCGTGGTGAACTTCGTGCTTGCAATACCAGCCTTGGCGTGTGACCTGCCGGAAGACTGGAGACCCAATATCCCAAAATCACACCTGTAGTGGGGGTGCACGACGAGGCTTCAAACGGCTAGAATTGACGTTTTGGTCACCAGGCAAAATATATTGAGGAGGAACGTTGGGTACGGAGTTCGGCTCTCGGGCGAAGTTGGCTAGACCCTCCGAGCAGCCGTCATTCTGACACCCAACGGCAGTTTTCTTATGTGTATCTTGACAATTCTCTACAAAAGCGTTCGCAACGTACCGATCTTGGTCGCTCAGAATCGGGAGGAATTCACCGATCGGCCCACGCAGGCACCCAGAATACAGTCGGGTAAACCGCGGGCGGTCTGTGGAATTGACCGCAAGGCCGGCGGCACGTGGCTGGGTGTCAATCAGCACGGCATGTTTGCCGCCGTTGCCAATCGGCCCAAAACGGCCGTACCTTCCGAGCCACGCTCTCGCGGACTGCTCTGCCGGGAATTGCTTACCATGCGCAACGTCGACGCAGCCGTCGCGCATGCCACCCGAGAACTGGCCACCGGTGCCTACGACGGAGCAAACTATATTGTTGCCGACGCCAACCGAGGCGTCGTCATCTACGGCGGAAACCAATTCGAGGTTGTGGAACTTGAGTCCGGCCTCTACCTGATGACCAATGGCAATCTGAACGATCATAACGATCAGCGTCAGGAATTCATCCGCCGACAGCTCACCCTGCAAAAGCTCGACTCGTCCGTCACCTTCCTTGCCGTCGCCAGCCGGGCCTTCTCCCGAAAGCCGGACGCCTCCGGGCGGCGCGGCGTTGTCATCACGGGTGCCGATTACGGAACGGTCTCGTCTACGCTCCTATCGTTGAGCGACAAGACACAGAACGCAATCTACCAATACTGTTCCGGCCCCCCCTGCGACAACACCTTCGACGATTGCTCCGCCCTGCTCCGCCAAGTGCTCTCGACCGACAAGGACCGGAGCAAGAAGCAGTAAAGGCCTCTACTCGGCCACGAACTCCTCGATCCGCTTCATGGCGGCTGCCAGGTTCTCCATGCTGGTGGCGAACGACGCGCGGGCGTAACCCTCGGTGCCGAAGGCCGAGCCCATCACCATGGCGACGTTCTTCCGAGCCAGTAGCTCCAGACACCAGTCGGTCGAGTTGTCGACCCGCACGCCACCGTACTTTCGACCCAAGTGCTGTTTGATGTTGATGAACGCATAGAAGGCGCCGCCCATCTCCGGACAACTCAGGCCGGGTATCTCCTCGACCCGCCGGGTGATGAACTCCCGCCGCTTGGCGAACTCGGCCAGCATTTCGTCGACGCACTGCTGCGGGCCGGTCAGGGCGGCAATCGAGGCGTACTGGCTGATGCTGCAGGGGTTCGACGTCTGTTGACTCTGCAAGCTACCCATCGCCTTGGCCACGTTGGCCGGTGACATGCTCCAGCCGATTCGCCAACCGGTCATGGCGTAGGTCTTGCTGACGCCGTTGATTATGATGGTCCGGTCGGGCAGTTCGGGACGCAGCGTGGCGAAGCTGGCGAACTTGTGGCCCGCGTAGACCATCCGCTCGTAAATCTCGTCGGCCACCACCAACAGATCGCGCTGGATGGCCACGTCGGCCAGTTGGCCCAGTTCCTCGGGCGAGTACATGCTGCCGGTCGGATTCGAGGGGCTGCACAGCAGGAGCATCTTCGTCTTGTCGGTAACGGCCTCGGTCAGTGCCTCGGGCGTCAGCTTGAAATCGTTCTCCTCGGCGGTCTGGACAATCACCGGAATCGCGCCGGTTAGCTTGATCAGTTCCGCGTAGCTGACCCAGTACGGGGCGGGAAGTATCACCTCGTCGCCCGGGTCCAGGGTTACCGTGAAGGCGTTATGCAACGCATGCTTAGCGCCGTTGGTGACTACCACCTGCTGGGGGGAGTATTCAAGTCCATGAGCCGCCTTGTACTGGTCGACAACGGCCTGTTTCAGCGCTGGAATGCCGCTGGCGACCGTGTAATGGGTATGTCCGTCGGCCATGGCCTGGGAGGCTGCCTGGCAGATGTGGACGGGCGTATCGAAGTCCGGCTCACCCAGGCTCAGGTCGTAGACCGTCTTGCCGGAGGCCTTCAATTCGCGGGCCTTGGCCGCCATGGCCATGGTTGCCGAGGGTTCGAGAGCCTGGACGATTCGGGAAATGGTTGGGGGCATTATGCAACTCCATCCAAGATGGGGGCGGTTGACGCAGTCCGGCAGGTGCCGGACAATTATAGTTTGGCTAAAACCGCACTTAAACGGGGCGGTTTCGCAATATCGCCAGGCTTCTGGCAATCTTGGGATAATAATATAGTAATCCGTCGGCCTTTTGGGAATAGTCGGAGTGGCCTGATCGGTCATAAGTTGGGATTTTTTCATCCATGGCGCAAGCTGATATCGGTATCTGGTTGATCGGGGCCAAAGGGGGCGTGGCCACCACGACAATTCTCGGGCTCACGGCACTCGGCAACGGGCTTGTCGACGAGGTTGGACTCGTTAGCGCCTTGCCCCAGTTCGCCCACCTGGACCTGCCCAATTGGAAAGATTTTGTCGTCGCCGGACACGAGATCCGTCCCATCCGACTGGCCGCCGAAGCCGACCGACTGGCCGCCAACAATCGGGCCGTCGACGGCCAACTGGTCGATAAATGTCGCAAGCAGTTGGACGTGGTCGATCGGCGGGTGCGTCCCGGTACGATCCACGGGTCGGGAACCACGATCCGTCGACTTGCCGGTCCCGACATCCCACGCCGCGAGTCACCACGCAAGGCGATCAACCGCGTGCGGGCCGACATGGACCGATTCGCCAAAGCCCAAAAGCTCGAGCACCTGATCGTCGTCAACGTGGCGTCGACGGAACCACCCGTCGACCCGGCCAGCGTGCCCGACAGTTGGGCCGAACT
>CAZDHN010000500.1:0-5026 GCA_964505115.1 uncultured Planctomycetaceae bacterium | reverse complement strand
CGACCGCGTCGACCGCCAAGTACACCCGCCAGCCGTCGGCCAACAGGTCCAGCACTGTCTGGGCGACGCAAACGTGCGTCTCCATGCCGCAAACCAGCAGATTGTGGACGTCGCGTTTCTGAAGCTCCCGAAATATCTCGGGGCAGCCGCCGCAACTGAAGGTCAGCTTGCTCGGTATCTCGCCCAACCGTTCGGCCAACTCGGGCAGCGTGGGGCCAAGTCCCTTGGGGTATTGCTCGGTTGCCACGACCGGCAGCCCGAGCGCCTTGGCACCGTCAATCAAACGTCGCACGTTCCAGACCAGCCGCTGGTGACCGGCAATTGCGGGCACCAGCCGCTCCTGCACGTCAACGACCAACAGGGCCGTATCGCCGGAGGACATCAACTCGCAACTTCGCGGAAGAGAGTCAGATTCGATCATGCCAAGAAGAATACACCAACCGACCCGACAAGACCAGAGGGGCGTCGAAGTCGGAGGTCGGAAGTCGGAAGTTGGAAGTTGGAGGTCGGAAGTTGGAGGCGGGAGGTCGGGTGGTTTCCCACTTCCGACCTCCGACCTCCGACTTAAGAAAACGATCACCAACTCATGGCCAGCCACTCGTTGCGGGTGGTGACAACCAATCGGTCGACCGAGCTGAGCCGAGTCATCAACACGCGAACGTAACGGCCGTTGGCCTTCAGCAAACGAACCGTGCCGTTGTTGGAGCTGACGAATCGAGCCTCGATCGAGTAACGGCCCGTGTCGTCGGTCCAGGTTCGCAAGCTGTTGTTGCTCGAGAACGGATCGTCGGCAGGCTTGGCAGCCGGTTTCTCCGCGGGAGCGGCCGGAGCAGCAGGCGCGGCGGCCGGCTTGTCGGCCGGTGCTGCCGGAGCAGCAGGCGCGGCGGGTGCAGCCGGAGCGTCGGCCGGCTTTTCAGCAGGCGCGGCCGGAGCAGCAGGCGCGGCCGGAGCGTCGGCCGGCTTTTCAGCAGGCGCTGCCGGAGCAGCAGGCGCAGCCGGAGCGTCGGCCGGCTTTTCAGCAGGCGCTGCCGGAGCAACGGGTGCGGCCGGAGCAGCAGGCGCGGCCGGCTTTTCGGCGGGCACATCGGCCGGAAGACCAGGCAGCACGGGTGCTTTCGGAGCCGGCTTTTCGGCTGGCGCGGCCGGCGCGACCGGTTTCTCGGCAGGCTTTTCGACCGGCGCGGCCGGTTTCTCCGCAGGCTTTTCGACCGGCGCGGCCGGTTTCTCAGCAGGCTTTTCAACCGGTTTCTTTGTGGGGCCGTACGGATCTGCCGCCGGTTTCTCGGCAGGCTTCTTCTTTGCCGCTTTCGCTGCTGCCTTGCCCTGCTTCTTCTTCGGCGGAACGGACGCTTCGGGAGCTACCTTCTTTGCCGCCTTCTTCTTGGCGGCTGCCTTCTTCTTGGCGGCTGCCTTCTTAGGGGCAGCCTTCTTTGCCGGCTTGGCCTTCTCGGCTACTGGCGCACAGCACGCCGGTGCGACCGCTTGGCGGCACACACGCCTGCAGCGTCTGACCCGAACCACCTTGCAACATGAGTTGCGAGCACGCACGCGCCGCACGCGGCAGCGACTGAAGCAGCCATCCAGGCACTTCGCGGCCCAGGCAGCCTCGGTCATTAGCAACGCCAAGACCAGGGCCACACACATCACTTTCAATTGTCGCATGTCCAAAATCCTCCTGCTCCAAAATTGGAAATGAAGAAACTTAACAAGTCGCGTCAGGCAGGCGCTTTGGTCGACCATCCGTTGCCGTTGACCACGGCCCGTGCCTTGCACAACTTACAAACTCGCTTGCAGAAAACCCCGCGTCGTGAATCAGCGGATTACCCAACCCGCTTCCTCACTGCTGTTGGACGGCCATCCAGAAGAACAACCGACCCAACTAACCACACTAATCCAGCGCCGTTGCCCACGCAACTGTCTTTCTTTGCGGAAAACCGAAAAATAATGTCAGCCGGGGGGCACGAGGTAACCCAAAAGTTGCCAACCTGATCCGGAGGCGACGCGTAAACTCGGCGCGTAAAATCGGCGCGTAAAAACACCGTGCGGCAATCGGGCAACTACTGGAAGCCAATATGCCGGCCATCAGCGACGCCGACAGATTCGCACCGCCACACGGGACGCGCGAATCCACAAGCGATCGCATAACAAAACGGTCAGACCGGCTTTCCTACTTCGCCGGAGCCGGAGCCTTGGGCGCGGGCGGAGCCTCGGGCTTCTTGGCCGCCGGGGCGGGCGCTACGGGCGCGGCCGGTTTCGCCGGAGCGGCCGGTTTGGCGGCTGCCGGAGCCTTAGGCGCGGGAGCCGGAGCCTTGGGCTTGGCCGGAGCGGCCGGCTTGGCGGCTGCTGGAGCCTTAGGCGCTGGAGCCGGGGCCTTGGGCTTGGCCGGAGCGGCTTTCTTCGCAGGCGCTTTCTTCGCAGGCGCTTTCTTCACGGGCGGCTTGGGCGGCGCTTGGGCCTTCTTGGCAGCCTTCTTAGCGGCCTTCCGTGCGGCCTTCTTGGCAGCCTTGTCCGATGGCGATGCGGCAGCCTTGCGCTTGGCGGCCTTCGCACCTTTCTTCAGCGACTTTGCGGCCGCCGGACCGCAACAGGTGGGCTGCTCGGGGCAGCAGGTCGCGCAACGCCGAGCCTCTCTGCGGGCAAGCCGTCTGCAACGCAACCGGCCAGCGAACGCCCCGTCCGCCATCAGCAACAGAGCCACGGCCAACGTGGCACACACTAATCCGAGTCGTCTCATCTCAGAAGTCCTCCTAAATACAGAAGCTGTAAACTGCTCATCCAAGCACCAGACTACCCAAGTTTCATGGCACTTGCAACCGGCGCAACACGCAAAAACGCCACATTTTCCCCATATACCCAACAGATAGGGGGCGAAGATCATGATATAAAGCCGCGACCGTTGGTCGCGCCGGGAGTTTCAAAAGACCCACGTCCCCTCTCACTCGTGCGCGACCAACGGTCGCGGCTTTATATTCGATTGGGGTCGCCTGCAACCTTCATTCCATGCCGTCCCCTGGCGTTCTTCCGCCTTTTCCGCCATATTGTAATCTCTGCCGGGGAAATTTTGGGCATTCAACCAGCGAGAAACCGATGAAGACGCGTTCTACGACGATCCTCACCGTCCGACATGGGGGGGTAGTGGCCATGGGCGGCGACGGACAGGTGACCGTGGGCGACTCGATCATGAAGGCCGACTCCAAGAAGATCCGGCGGCTGATGGACGACAAGGTCCTGGTCGGATTCGCCGGCGCCAGCGCCGACGCCTTCGCTCTGCTGGAACTGTTCGAGGCCAAGCTGAAGGATTTTCCGGCCAACGTACCCCGGGCGGCAACCGAGTTGGCCAAGCAATGGCGGACGGATCGGGCACTACGTCGGCTGGAAGCCCTGATGGCGGTGGTCGACGCCAAGCACACTTTGCTGCTGACCGGCAACGGCGACGTGATCCAACCGACCGACGGGCTGCTGGGAATCGGGTCGGGCGGAACCTACGCTCTGGCGGCGGCCCGAGCGCTGGTAGCCCATTCCAAGCTGGATGCGGTACAAATCGTCGACACGGCGCTTAGGATTGCCGCCGACATAGACGTTTACACGAACACAAATATCGTCGTGGAGGAACTGGCGTGCGAGATCTGACACCCCGACAAATCGTATCCGAGCTAGATCGGCACATCGTTAGCCAGGACGACGCGAAACGAGCGGTGGCCATCGCCATTCGCAACCGTTGGCGTCGGCAGCAGTTGTCCGGCGAGATGCGGGCCGAGGTGGCCCCCAAAAACATCCTCATGATCGGGCCGACCGGGGTCGGCAAGACCGAGATCGCCCGACGCCTGGCAACGCTCACCGGCGCGCCGTTCATCAAGGTCGAGGCCTCGAAGTACACCGAGGTTGGTTACTACGGCCGCGACGTCGAGAGCATGATCCGCGAGTTGGTCGACAACGCCATCGGCCTGGTCCGCGAGACGGAACGTGCCAGCGTCGAGGAGGAAGCGAAGGGGCGCGTCGAGGAGCGGCTCCTTGACCTGCTTCTGCCCACGCCGCCCGCCTTCGACTCCACGCCCGACAGCCCCGACTCGCCCGAGCGATTCGAACGAAACCGCGAGAAGATGCGTGCCATGCTGGTCTCCGGCGAGATGGATCAGCGCCGGGTCGAGTTGACCACCGAGCAGAAGGCCGTGCCGATGATGCTAACCGGCATCGGCATGGAGCAGATGGACTTCGACCTGCAGGGCATGTTCGAAAAGATTTTACCCAAGAATTCCAGCCGTCGCGAGTTGACCGTGGCCGAAGCTCGCAAGGTGCTTTTCGAGCAGGAGTGCGACGCGCTGATCAACGACGACGAGGTCCACGCGGCGGCGATCGAGTTGGCCGAGAACACGGGCCTGATTTTCATCGACGAACTTGACAAGGTGGTGGCCAGCGAGCATGCGCACGGGGCCGACGTTTCGCGGCAGGGCGTGCAGCGCGATCTGCTGCCGATCGTCGAGGGCACGACGGTGCAGACGCGGTATGGGTACGTCAAGACCGATCACATTCTGTTCATAGCGGCCGGTGCCTTTCACCGCGCCAAGCCCAGCGACCTGATGCCCGAGCTGCAAGGCCGCTTCCCAATCCGCGTGGAGTTGAAGGATCTGGGCAAGGAGGATTTCGTTCGGATTCTTACCGAGCCGAAGGGCGCGCTTACCAAGCAATACAGTGCGCTGCTGGAGACCGAGGGCGTGGATTTGGTCTTCAAGCCGGACGCCGTCGAGTCCTTGGCCACCTACGCCTTCGACGTGAACCAGACCGCCCAGAACATCGGCGCCCGGCGGCTCTACACGATCCTGGAGCGGCTCCTGGAAGAACTCAGCTTCGAGGCGCCCGACATGCAGATGGGTCGGGTGGTGATAAACGCCGCCTACGTTCGCGAGCGACTCGACAAGGTCACGCAGGACGAGGATCTCAGCAAGTTCATCCTGTAAGCGTTCGTGGCCGAGTGTAGCCGGATTCGCAAGAATTCGGTTCTTTGCATCACGGCTGAATTCTTGCGAAT
>CAZDHN010000499.1:0-5043 GCA_964505115.1 uncultured Planctomycetaceae bacterium | reverse complement strand
CACAGTTGCCGGATTGCCGGAAAAACAGCCGATGCAATAGCCTAAACACCTTTGGAGTAAGCACTTAAAGACAATTGGTGACACTGGTGACCAATATCCCACTTTGCTGCCCAGGGAACTGATTGGTGTATCATTATGCTACACCTGTCCCGATCTGGTGCTGCAATATCGCAAAACAGGGCCGCCTATACCTCTGGCGACCGATCATCGAGAATGAGAGGCTTCGGGGCGCGGCAAGGGCGGGAACATGCATATGACTGATCGAACGATGCCGCCGGAAGCGGATCGGGTGATAATCTCCATCAACCCCAAGGCTGGGGCCGGACCATCCGCGCGGCGGGCGGACCAATTGGCCGAACTGCTCCAGGGCCGCGGCTTTACCAGCGATGTACTCACCAACCTGGACGAGGTCGCCGGTCGGGCGAACCGTTGGCACTCGGAAGGCCTGTTGCGGGCATTGGTGGGGGTGGGCGGTGACGGAACGGCCGCCGAACTTGTCAATCGGACTGAGCCGGGCGTGCCCGTCACGCTCTGCCCGGCCGGAACCGAGAACCTGCTGGCCCGATACCTGGGCCTGACCGCCGATCCGGAGGAACTGGCTCGGGTGGTTGCCACGGGGGCCATCTTGCGGCTCGACGCAGGCCGGGCGAACGGCCGGGTGTTCCTGCTGATGGCCAGTTGCGGATTCGACGCCGACGTCGTGCGGCGAGTCGACCAGCAACGGACCGGGCACATTACGCATCTCACCTGGATGCGACCCATCTTCCAGTCGATTCGCCGTTACGAATATCCCGACATACGGGTATACTGGGACGAAGCTGACGGCGATCGCGTTGACGGCGATCGCGTTGACGGCGATCGACAGTCGACCGTTTCTTGGATGTTTGCCTGCAATTTGCCGTGCTACGGGGGCGGATTCAGAGTGGCTCCCGATGCGGATGGAACCGACGGCCTGCTGGATGCGTGCACGTTTCGGCGCGGCTCGTGGTGGCGCGCCCCGTGGTATGCGGCTGCGGTAAAACTCGGTCGGCATCGGCAATTGGCCGACTTTGCCGCACGTCGGGTGAAGCGGTTGCGGGTCGAGTCGCAAGCGGAAGTTCCGTACCAATTGGACGGCGACCCGGGTGGTGTTCTGCCATTGGATATCGAGGTGCTGCCCGACCGCCTGACCCTGATCGTTCCCAAAACAGAAGGCTCGGACGGTTAGGGCAAGCCGGACTCACTTGGACGTACAACTCGAAAGCGCCAAAATGCCTGAGAATCTTGCAACCATCGGCCCCTATCTATGCGGTCGGGGCGAGCCGCTTTTGGTTATTGCCGGTCCGTGTGTAATTGAAGATGAAGAGTTGACCTTGACGATCGCGCGACGGCTGGCGGAGATCGCCGCGGAGTTGCCCATCCAATTGGTGTTCAAGGGCTCGTTCGATAAGGCCAACCGCACCAGCGTGGAGTCGTATCGCGGGCCGGGGCTGGAGCGGGGCTTGGCAATTCTCGGTCGGGCGAAGGAGTCGACCGGCCTGCCCGTCACGACCGACATCCACGAACCGGCCCAGGCCGCTCCGGTCGCCGAGGTTTGCGATCTGCTCCAAGTTCCGGCCTTCCTGGCCAGGCAGACCGATCTGCTGACGGCCGCCGCGCGGACCGGTCGGCCCGTGAATGTGAAGAAGGGCCAATTCATGACGCCCGAAAGCATGCGGCACGTGATCGTCAAGCTGGAGGCCGCCGGCTGCCGGAACATCCTGCTTTGCGAACGGGGAACTTTTTTCGGCTACGGGCGGCTGGTCAACGACATGACGGCCATCCCGCAAATGCGGGCGCTGGGGGCGCCCGTCGTGTTCGACGCCACGCACAGCGTTCAGCAACCCGGCGGATTGGGCTCGACTACCGGCGGGAACAGGGAGATGGTCGAGCCACTTGCCCGGGCGGCCGTTGCCGTTGGCGCGGACGGGCTGTTTTTCGAGACCCACCCCGACCCTGATCGGGCACTGAGCGACGGCCCGAACATGGTGCCGTTGGACCAATTCGGCCCCATGCTCGAACGACTCGTTACGATTCGCCAGACGGTGGAGAAGCTCACGTGAATCTTATTTACCAACGCCCTGCCCTGCCGGGAGATCGTCGGAAGTTTTCAATAATGCGGCTGCGAACCATCGGTTTGCTGGCGGTGGGGTTGCTGCTTATCGGGGCCATGCCGGCGGCGATTGGGTGCAAGGAATCTTCGCCGAAACCGGGTGCCGGCAGCCGCACGGCGGCCGAATCGGCTAACATCTGGCAGGACGAATTGTTCAGCTTCGCCATCGACAACCTGAACCGGCTGGAAGAGTTCAGCCATCGCGAGATGCTGGACCAGATTGTCGGCCGGCTGAACCAGTGGGGCCAATCGCAAAAGCCGTCGGCCGATTGGCGGCGCGATCCGTTGCTGGACACCCTGCCCGAGCCGTTGACGCAACTGCCGATGTTGAAAGACCTGGGCAAGATCGCGTTCCCCCGCTACGACGGGTTCGCCTTGCAAGAGGCCGTCTGGATGCGCGACGTCTCGAATTGGGCCCGGGGCGAGGGGCTCGACGACCTGGGGCGGGCGGAGAAACTGTTCGATTGGACCGTGCGCAACATCCAACTCGAAAGGCAGCCGGCCGGACCGCGAGCCAATCGCGTTAGCTTGATGCCCTGGGAGGTGCTCTTACTTGGTCAGGGCACTGCCACGGAGCGGGCTTGGGTGTTCGTGCTGCTGGCGCGGCAACAGAATATCGACGCCGTGTTGCTTGCACTGCCCGATAGCAAAGATCCCGACGCCAAGAAATCCGACGCCAAGAAACCCGGCGCCAAGAAACCCGGCGATCGGCAGCCGCCGGTTTGGGCGGTGGGGGTCTTGATCGAGAAGCAATTGTATGTGTTCGATCCTACGCTAGGCCTTCCGATTCCCGCGCCGGACGGCGTCAAGCTCGACGGTGCCGGACAGTTGGCAATCAAACCGGCCACGCTGGCGCAACTGGTTGCCGACGATTCGTTACTGCGCCGTCTGGACATTAAGGATCGGCCCTATCCGGTCAAGTCGTCTCAACTGGCCGACGTGGTCGCGTTGGTTGAGGGGTCGCCCTCCTACCTGGCCGCGCGGATGGAACTGGTCCAGTCGCACTTGGCCGGCGAGCAGAAGACAGTCCTTACCGCTTCGCCCAGCAAATTGGCCAAACGGGTCGAGGAGTTGGGTGGCATGTCCGACGTGCGATTCTGGACCTGGCCTTACGAGGCGATGCTCCAGCAAAAGCAGCTCAATCGGGCGGCCATGCAGCAGAAAATGCTGGCCATGATGCCCTTTCAAGTAGGCGAGGCCAGCCCGCTCTGGAAAGGTCGATTGTTGCACTTCAAGGGCAAGTTCACCGGCGACCGGGGTGCAATGCATTACTATCAGCAGGCTCGACCTTCCAACGCCGACTTGCGGGCGGCCAACTTTCGGCCGCCCGACGTGGACGATCCGCGCGCGGCCGAAGAAATGGCCCGGGCGCTCAGGGCAATCGTCTATCGGGCGAAGCAAGATGGCAGTTACTGGCTTGGGCTGATAGCCTACCATCGGGGTAAGTGCCGAGCGGCGGCCGACTACTTCGATCAGCGGACGCTGGAGGCATCACCCAGCGGTCCCTGGACCCAAGGGGCCAGCTACAATCTGGCCCGTACGGCGGAACTTGACGGGCAGCCCGGCAAGGCGGTCAGGCTGTATCGGTCCGACCTCCAATCGCCCGCCCAACACGGCAACCTGCTGCGAGCCGAGTGGCTTGAGGACCTCCATGCGAAGGGTGGCGTTGAGGGGAAGGAGGGCAAATAGGGGGGGGGAATGCCGTTATATATAGCCGCGACCGTTGGTCGCGCACGGGACCAGAGGCACGCGATTTTCCGAAACTTCCAGCGCGACCACCGGTCGCGGCTTTTTACCGGCTGCCCAACTGCCGTTATCAAGAGCCCTGCCCTCTTGTCCGCAAGCGGCCGCGGGGCTACAATATAGGGTTCTGACAATTGCGGAGTGGCTCATGCTGGGAATCGGCCGGATGTGCCAGAGGCCAGATCCGATTACGAGGTAAGGAACCGGGTAATGAAAAAAGACATACACCCAAACTACGTCGAAACAAAGGTCACCTGCGGTTGCGGGAATTCCTTCACTACCTGCAGCACCCAGCCGGAACTGAAGGTGGATATCTGCAACGTCTGCCATCCCTTCTATACGGGCAGGCTCAAGTATGTCGACGCGGCGGGTCGGATCGAGAAGTTTCAGAAGAAATTCGCCGGCACCGGTTACGCAAGCCTTAAGCGCGGCGCGAAGAAGCCGGCAGCGGCAGCGGCAGAGACCGAGACGTAGCATTCTCGCCAGCACTCGCAACGTTGGTTCCGGCCCCCACCTTTCTCCATGCGGCGCGGCTGCATACTCGGCGCGGCCGTGGATTGCGGTGCGTGACGTAGTGGTCGGTAGTCAGTTATCGGTAGCGGTCTGGTTCAAATGCGGGTTAGCCCGGTCGCCCGCGACCGGAAAACGGGGCGGTTTCCCGTCGCGGGCGACGGGGCCTAACATGCGATTGTCACGTGTCACCCAAGAACTCGTCGCTTTTAACTTGGCCTCGGTTACTGACAACTGACAACTGACAACTCTATCCCAAAACCACGGTTTGTGACCGCGTCGAGTATAGGCGACTACCATGTGCGATTTGCTCGAAGAAAAACTTGGCCGTTTCGAGGAGTTGGAAAAACTACTCGCCGATCCGGAAGTGCAGATCAATCCGGCACGCATGTCGGCCGTTGCCCGCGAGCACGGCTCGTTGGCCAAGCTGGTCACCAAGTACCGCCGCTTCAAGGAGCTCAACGCCGAGATTAGCGATGCCATGGAGATGGCCGCCGGGCCCGATCCGGACATGCGGCAATTGGCCCAGGACGAACTGCCCGAACTAAAGGCCGAGCGCGAGGGCTACTGGAACGAGTTGATCGAGATGACCGTTGGGGGCGAAGACTCCAACCGCACGCGATGCATTGTGGAGATTCGCGCCGGCACGGGCGGAGACG
>CAZDHN010000498.1:0-5043 GCA_964505115.1 uncultured Planctomycetaceae bacterium | reverse complement strand
CGCCGGTAACCTTGCGTCGGGCAACGGTCACCTCGCGCGGCTCAAGCGGCATCTGAAACAACGACTGCGCCTGCCGGACGCGGCCGGTTGGCTGGACGACGGCCGAATCGGCGTGCTCTTGCCCGACACGCCGGCCGAGGGAGCCCACGTGGTCGCCAGCGACGTGCAGTCGAGGTGCGTCGTCGAAGGCTTTTCGGTGGAGTGCGGCGTCTATACGTATTCCTCGGACAGGCCGAACAAGGCGGACAAGGCGGATCCACCGGCGCCGGGTTCCGGCAACGGCCAAAGCCGGCGGAGTACGGTTGCGTGGCCCCCAGGCGAGAACCCGGTACGGGCACTGGAAACGCTCTTCATGCGACGGATACCGGCTTGGAAGCGTGCCATCGACATCATCGGCGCGACGACGGGCCTGATCTTATTGCTCCCTTTGTTTGTCGTGGTGGCGGCGGCAATCAAGCTGACTTCGCCCGGCCCGGTGCTGTTCACGCAAAAGCGGCGTGGTCATGGGGGCGTGAAGTTTCGGATGTACAAGTTCCGTTCGATGGTCGTCGATGCCGAATCGCGCAAGGCCGGCCTATTGCAGTTAGACGAGCAGGACGGCCCGGCCTTCAAGATAACCGACGATCCTCGGATGACGCCCCTGGGAAGACTCCTTCGCCGCTCGAGTATCGATGAGCTTCCACAGCTTTGGAACGTTTTGAGTGGCGATATGTCGTTGGTCGGGCCTCGGCCGCTGCCCTGCAACGAATCGGACGGGTGTGCTCCCTGGCAGAAATGCCGCCTGGACATTATGCCCGGCCTGACCTGCTTGTGGCAAATCAAGGGCAGATCAAAAGTCTCCTTCGACGAGTGGGTTCGCATGGACATGGAATACATGCGCAAGATCGGGCCCGTAACGGACCTGCTAATCATCCTGAAGACCATCCCCGCGGTTTTGCTGCGAAGAGGGGCAAAATAGAGCTCTCTTCCTCCCTGTTTGTGTCAGCCGACCCGGGGTTCGCCGCGCCGGCAACTACCCTTCCACAATTAGTCTTTCGACTGAGCAAGTGACCGTGAGTCTTTCGACCGAGCAATTGACGCCTGACGTTGAGCCCCCGTCGGCGGCGCGCGGAGGGCCGCGCGCGACGCTTGACCGCGTGCGCGCGGGCTTGAAATTCCCGCCGTCAGCGGCAGTGCTCGGCAACTCGCTGGCCCTGGTCGATCAGGCGGTCGTCAGTCTGTCCAGCTTTCTTTCCACGGTGATTGTCGGCCGTTTCTGCGGGGCGAGCGAACTGGGTATCTACGCCCTGGCGATCTCGGTGGTCTTCCTCGTGGTTGCCGTACAGGACTCGCTAATCTCGACGCCATACACGGTCTTCGGCAACCGTCTTCGAGGGCGCGTCCGGCGGAAATACGCCGGAAGCATTCTGCTACACTTTGGCTTGCTGTCGGCATTTGCCGTTATCGGTTTGGCACTGCTGGGCGGCTTGCTGGCAGCGGGTATCGGGCCGCCGCAACTTGCGCCGACAATTTGGGTGTTGGTGGGAATCATCGCTTGCGGGTTGCTGCGGCACTTCGCCAGGCGGTTCGCTTTTGCCGAGCATCGCACGGCGTCGGCCTTGCTGCTTGACGTTGGGGTGGCGGCCATCCAACTCGCCGGCGTTCTTCTACTTGCCCTTGCCGGTGCACTTTCGGCCGTCACTGCCCTGGCGGTTATCGGCACGGCGTGTTTCATCGCGGGGTTGGCTTGGATGATAAGCAACCGGCGCCGCTTCCTTGTCCGCTGGAGGCGGGTAGGCCCGGACTTCGCCCGCAACTGGAAAATCGGCAAGTGGATACTGGCCGGCCGACTGGTCTCCCACACAAGTGCCTACGCGCCACACTGGCTGCTGGCGCTGCTGATCGGCACCTCGGCGACCGGTGTCTTCGCCGCTTGCCTGACGATTGTGCTGCTGGCCAATCCACTCATTCTGGGAATCGGAAACGTGTTGGGGCCGCGGGCGGCCTTGGCATACGCCAACGGAGGCACCGCCGCCGTGAAGCGGATCGTGTTGCGCAACATGTTGTTCCTGGGCGCGGCCATGTCGGCATTCTGTATCTTCGTCTTCTTCGTTGGCACGCAACTCATGCGGCTGTTCTACGACGGCAACGAGTACGCCGGACACAAGGCGGTGATCGTCGTGCTGGCTCTGCACGCGCTGGTATCCGCCATCTTCTTCGCGGCCAATCACGGCCTGATCACGATCGAACGACCTGACGTCAACCTCAAGACCAACCTCTTCGGGCTCGTGGTGTTGCTGGTCCTTGTATTCCCGCTGGTCGCCGGTTGGGGAATTCTGGGGGTTGCCATTGCCATGCTTGCGAGCAACGTGGCCGGGACTTCGGTGCAATGTTGCGCATTCTTCCGGCTAGCCAACGCGGCTGGCTCCGCGGAGAGCAACCCATGACCCGCGCCGAACGACTAAACGATCCGGGAAGAAACGCCGCCGGAGCCGGTATCTGGTTGCGAGCCCCGCTGATCTGCGCTTGGCTGCTGATCCTGATTTCCTATTCGTTCACGGATCGGGACACGCCGCGTACGATCGGAGCGCTGGACTTGCTTGCGCTGGCGAAAATCTCTACGCGGATAATTGCCTTTGGCGTGCTGGGATACGTGATTTCTCGGACGCGCGACCGACGCCGTTTCCGGGACGCCATGCGATGTTTGTGGCCCTTCGGCCTCTTCGTGGCCTGGGCCCTGGCCTCCACGCTCTGGTCGCCGCTTAGGGCAGTCTCCTTGGGACAGGCGGTCAGCTTGATGGTGCTATGGATGCTGGCACTCTGCATCGCAATGCTTTGGAGAAGCCCGCGCGACACTTCGAGGATTCTCTCTAGCTTATCGGTGGCAATGCTCTTGTATAGCGCGGTCATGCTGGCGTCATATATCGTTTTCCCCGGGGACCCGACACGCGGCCGATTCGCCAGCTCGCTTGCCCATCCGGCCACGGCCGGCGCGACGGCGTCGCTGGGTATCGTGGTGTTGGTCGCCGCCAGGTTGCTCTGGGGTTGGCGCTGGTCCACCGTCCTGCTCCTGCCCGGCATACTGATTCACGGCGGCGTTATCCTCATGGCGCTCGATCGGACGTCAATGGCGCTGGCCGTCGGGATGGTCATTGTGATGCTCTGCGTGTTTGCCAACCGGGCCTGGCTCGCGGCCGCATGCTTGGGGCTGAGCGTGGCGGGCATGCTCTACTTGACCGTGGACCCCGGCTTGGAAATCGCCGGCGACGGTGCCGAGGCCGTTGTCGCACTCGTCACCCGCGGACAAACGATCGAACAACTCCGTTCGTTCTCGGGGCGGGACGAGATCTGGGAACTGATGTGGGAATCGGTCACCCAGTCGCCCTGGATTGGACACGGGTTCTTCGTCAGCTCCGAGACCGGCTCCATGGACGTTTGGGGGCGTACGGCAAACTTCACCGCCCACAATGCCTTCTTCCAAGCGCTCGTCTCGACGGGCCTGATTGGCGTTATCCTGTTCGCATGGGGATTGTGGCAGCCCTGCTGGACATCGCTGCGCTGCCTGGGGGCGGAGGGCGGCGCGCGCACGACGGCCGTTTTCGCCATGCTGATCGGCGCGTGGCTGATGGGCTGGGGTATGCTGGCCACCGGGATCATGTCGCAATTGCTGCCTCCGTCGGTAGTCTGCTTTGCCGTTCTGGGAATCGTTGCCGGCCAGTTGTCGCCCGCCCAACTCAATCATCCGCTGCGCCTCGGCCGTGTCGGCCGACTCTCGATGGGAGCACGCGCATGAAGATCCTCTTGTGCCATAACTACTACCGGCAGCGTGGCGGCGAGGACCAGTCGTTCGACGACGAGGCCCGCTTGCTGGAGTCGAACGGCCAGGAAGTCATCTACTACACTCGGCACAACGATGATACCCGGGGAATGAACCGCTGGACGCTGGCCACCAGAATCATCCGAAACCGCGAAACGTACGGTGAGTTGCGCCGGATAATCCGTCGTCATCGCCCCGACGTGCTCCACTGCACCAACACGTTCCTGTTGCTCTCGCCGGCGGTCTACGACGCCGCGCGGCAAGAGCGAGTGCCTGTTGTGCAAGCGCTGCGGAACTACCGTTTGCTCTGTCCCGCCGCGATTTTGATGCGCGACGGGCAAGTCTGCGAGGACTGCCTGCGGCGCAAAGTTCCCTGGCCGGGAATCCGCCACGCCTGTTATCGCAACAGCCGACTCGCCACGGCCGCCGTCGCCGCCATGCTCTGCTTCGATCGCTGGCGAAAGTCCCGCGCGTCGGCGGTCAGCATGTACTACACGCCCAGCGAATTCGCCCGAGGCAAGTTCATCGAAGGCGGATTTCCCGCCGAGCGAATCGCCGTGAAACCGAACTTCATCGCAAGCGACCCCGGCGTCGGGTCGGGCCGTGGGGGATACGCCGTCTTCGTGGGCCGGCTCTCCAAGGAGAAGGGCATCGATACGCTGCTGGCCGCCTGGTCGCGGCTTAAAGAGCCGCTCTCTCTGAAAATCATCGGCAACGGGCCGCTGGAGGAGCAGGTACGGCGGGCCGCCGCTACTGACGACCGCATTGAAGTCTTGGGAGCGAGGCCGATCGGCGAAGTGCTTTCCGTCATTGGCGACGCCATCTGTCTCGTCATGCCGTCGGTCTGCTACGAGACGTTTGGCCGCGTAATTGCCGAAGCCTTCGCCAAGGGCACGCCCGTCGTCGCGTCGCGCTTGGGAGCGCCGGCCGAACTGGTCGCCGACGGCGAGACCGGACTGCTCTTCGAGCCCGGCGACGCGGACAACCTGGCACTGAAGGTTCGGCAGTTGACGCGCGACGGCGATGCGTTGACGGCCATGCGCAAGGCTGCCCGGCACGAGTACGAGCAGAAGTTCACCGCCGAAAGCAACCACGACGGGCTGATGGCGATTTACCGGCAAGCCCTGGCCGCCGCAAACTCGAATGGCGACATGGTTTCAGTACAGTAGGGATTCATACGCCTACACCAACCGCCCAATGGAACAGCAGATGCAAGCAGAAGTCACAAGGCGACGCCGACTTGGCCG
>CAZDHN010000497.1:0-5054 GCA_964505115.1 uncultured Planctomycetaceae bacterium | reverse complement strand
GCTTGGCATTTGCCACGACAGACTGTCGCATTGTACGTGTGACGAGTAGCGGACCAAACTCGTTTGGCGTCCCTCGCTTACGCTTCGGGTTACGATCAAGTGATGAATAATCCGCATGAGGCCGCACAGACTAGTGGCCCAAAGGCCGCGAGTCAAGGGAGGCTGGGCAAGCGGGGCCGAGTAGGCTGACGCGCCTTCAGTCGATCGGAAAGAGCTTCGGGTTGGCAACCCGTTGGCCGTGGATACTGCCGTGGCGGTGGATCAGGTCGCGGTAGTCGCCGTGGAGGAACCGATAGATCGCTTCGGGCGGATCGAGCGAAAGCCAACGGTTGACAAGCCGGTCGACCTGGGCGTCGTAATGCTTGGCCGACGAGCCGTGGGCGTAGCAGCGGCCTCCGTAGCGGCGCAGGTCTCCGTCGAAGCGGGGGCTGATGTGCCAGAGTTCGTGCATTACCGTGTCCAGCTTCTCGCGGCAGGGCAACTCCAGGAACCGCGGCAGATAGAAGCTCAGCACGTAAAGCATCTCGCGGCCCGAGGCGTCGACCACCTGTTGGATGCCCCATTTGCGACCGTGACGGATCGTATGCCTGCGACCGTCGGCAAACCGCATGGGGGTCAGCGAAGCGTACATCCCGTGGCTGACGGCCTTGCGGGTCTGGCGGAAGCCGAACGCCACGAGGCTCGGGTCGATGTGCCGCAACTGGTCGAGCCGGGAGACCATGTCGTCGACGAGGCGGCGGATGTGAAGCGTGAAATCGAACCCGGGCCGATTGCCGCCGCGACTGCGTGAATGCCGCCGTGGAAGCGTTGCCATGAATGTCCCCTCCTGGGATCCACCGCGGCCGCCCGGCGACCGCGCATCCTACTTCTCCTCGGCCGCCGTTTCCTCGGCGGGCTCGGCGGGCTCGGAAGCCGCGAGATCTTCGACGGGCGCGGTTTGGTCGGCAGCGTTCTCTTCGACGGGCGTCTCTTTGACGTCGGTTTCTTCCACGTCGGGCTCGGCCTCGAAGGCCGGCCGGGGCGCCCGCTGGCTGACGCGATCATTCTTGCCGACGAATTCCAGGATCGCTCGGGTTCCCGCGTCACCCAACCTGGGCTTGGCCAGGCGGAGCACGCGAGTGTATCCACCGGGCCGATCGGCGAATCGCGGGGCGATTTCGTCGAAGAGAATCTGCACGGCTTTTTTATCACCCAAGAGCCGCAGCACGCGACGTCGCGCGGCGACGACGGGCGCGATAGTCTGGTTCCACTCCCGCCACTTTTCGCTTTGACGCCAGGCTCGCCAGCTTTCGCTATGGCGTTCGGTGTCGGGCTCAAGCCGGTCGGCCGCTTCCTGCTGGGGTAGCGCCCGGCGCGCGATGGTAACGCACTTTTCCACCAGGGGCTTGACCTCTTTGGCCTTTTGGAGCGTGGTTACGATCCGCCCTTTGACCTTTGGGGCGTTGTCGTCGAGTTCGGCGTCGCGTTCGGTAAGGATTAGCGCGCTGGCCAGATTTTTCAAGAGGGCCCGTTGATGACTCGGGTTACGCCCGAGTACGCGACCGCGTCTTCGATGTCGCATTGCTATAACGTTTCTTATCGAAAGGTTTGTATTGTAACGGAAGCCGGGGAAATTTGCCCTTCAGACAACCTGCCCTTCAGACAACCTGCCCTTCAGACAACCTGCCCGTCAGATAACCTGCCCGTCAGATAACTTGCCCGTCAGATAACTTGCCCGTCAGATAACGGGGTCGGCGGGCGCCGGGGGCACGCTCATGCCCAGGCGCAGCCCAAGTCCCCCAAGTCTTTCGCGGACTTCGATGAGCGTGGTTTCACCGAAATTGCGGACTTCCAGCAGTTGATCTTCCGTGCAGTTTGCCAGGTCGCGGACGGTGTTGATGTTCTCCGATTCCAGGCAGTTGGACGCCCGAACCGAGAGATTCAACTCAGCCAGACTCATGTTCAACTTAACTTCCAATGCGGGGTCCAAGTCGCTGCCGGTTTCGGCCCGCGCCTCGGCAAACACCTTGGGGCCCAGTTCCTGGTACTGGAGGAACGGGTTGAGGTGTTTGCGAAGGATTTTGGCGGCTTCGACGATGGCCATTTCGGGCGTGATCGAGCCGTTGGTCCAGATTTCCAGCGTAAGCTTGTCGTAGTTGGTTTTTTGTCCGACGCGGGTTTCCTCGACTTCGTAGCGGACGCGAATGACGGGGCTGAAGGCGGCGTCCAGCGGAATCGAGCCGATTTCCTGGAGGTTGGGGCTATGCTCGGCAGCCGGGATATATCCCCGCCCGTTCTCCACCACCATCTCCATCGAGAAGGGCACGTCGTCGGTCATCGTGGCGATGACGTGGTTGGTGTTGATCACCTCGACGGCGCTATCGGTCTGCACGTCGGCGCCGGTAACCACGCCGCGAGTGTTCTTGTCGATTCGCACCACGCGCGTCTGCTCGCTGGTGTTTTTCACCACCAACGATTTGACGTTCAACACGATATCGGTCACGTCTTCCACGACGCCGGGCAACGAGGAGAACTCGTGCTGCGCTCCATGGAGATTGATTTGAGTTACGGCACTCCCTTCCAGGCTGGAAAGGAGTATGCGGCGGAGGCTGTTGCCGACGGTAACACCGAAGCCGCGTTCAAACGGTTCCGCAACAAACCTGCCGTAGGTGGAACTCAGGGTAGATCCGTCGCACGTTACTTGACTGGGAAGTTCAAGTCCGCGCCATCGAATACGCATGAGAAGCCTCCGATTATGAGATCAATACCAACTGCTGTGAGATAATCGCCCGACTACTTGGAACGCCAACTACTTGGAGCCCCCTGCTACTTGGAACCCCCTGCTACTTGGAACCCCCTGCTACTTGGAACCCCCTGCTACTTGGAACAGAGCTCCACGATCAATTGGGACTGAACGGGAATCGAGACGTCGGCGGCTTCCGGCAGTCGCACAACGTGTCCTTCCGGCTCAGCGCCCGCAACGAGTGTGATGAAGTCGGGAACCTCCCGGCCACTCTCGGCCAGATTCGCCTGTACTTGCTGCAAGCTCTTGGGACGATTCTTCACGCGGATCACATCACCCGGCCTAACGGAATAACTTGGGATATCCACGCGGCGACCGTTCACCGTGACGTGGCCGTGGCAAACGATTTGCCGGGCCTGACTTCGCGACTGGCCGAAGCCCAAGCGGTGAACCACGTTATCCAAGCGGCGCTCCAGCAGGCTCATCAGCACTTCACCCGTATTCCCCTTGGTGCTCTCGGCACGCTTGAAATACTTCCTGAACTGGCGTTCCAAGACGCCGTAGTAACGTTTGACTTTTTGCTTTTCGCGCAAGTGCAAGCCATAGTCGGTCAACTTGGTGCGTCGATACGACTGCATGCCTGGCGGCGATTCGTGTCGCTCGAGGCCACATTTGGGTGTGTCGCATCGTAACCCTTTGAGGAACAACTTAGTTCCCTCGCGACGACACATACGACAGACGGGTCCGGTATTACGAGCCATGCTCGGTTCAACTCCAGATCACATTGAAGGGAAGGGGTCAGGGGCCAGGGACCGGGGGCGAGAAAAAAACCTCGGTGGACGGTGTTTCACTCGCCCCTGGTCCCTTTTGTCAACGGTAATGTCTCGCACTTACAGTTTGAGTTTGCATTTTCATTTGCTTTAGCGGGCTATACTCGCCGGCGTTTCTTCGGTCGACAACCATTATGGGGCAAGGGGGTGACGTCCTGGATCGACTTGATGTTCAACCCGGCCGCCTGCAATGCCGTGATCGCGCTTTCCCGGCCGCTACCCGGCCCCTTCACCTTCACGTCCACTTCCTTCACGCCGAATTTAATTGCCTTCTCGGCGACTTGCTGAGCGGCCAACTGGCCGGCGAACGGCGTGCTTTTTCGGCTACCCTTGAAGCCGCTGGTGCCGGCGCTTGCCCAGCAGAGCGTATCTCCCTTGGTATCCGTGATGGTGATCGTCGTATTGTTAAAGGTCGCCTTAACGTGGGCCGTTCCCACGGTTACGCTACGACGAGTCTTCCGGCGTTTCGTTTTCGCTTTTCCCACCGTCGGGTATACTCCCTAATTTCCGTGTTTTATACGCTCTTATTACTCAAACTGTAAGCGAGCTGAAACGTTTCGCTTGGACAACACCATGGTGGCAGGGATTGGGGATTAGGGATTAGACTTGACGTGGAAAGCATGGTCCTAATCCCTAATCCCCGATCCCCTATTGAAAACCAACGACTATCGCAAGTCCTTGACGCCCTTCTTGCCGGCAACTGTTTTCTTGGGGCCCTTTCGGGTGCGAGCGTTGGTTCGAGTGCGCTGACCGCGGACGGGCAGGCCCCGGCGATGCCGCACGCCTCGATAGCAGCCAATATCACGCAGGCGGACGATGTTCTGGTTCGTCTGCCGACGCAATTGACCTTCCACCACGTAGTCTTTATCCAGCAAGGCCGCCAATCGTCCCAATTCATCCTCGCGCAGGTCGCGTGCCCGAATCGTCGGGTCGATACCCGCCTTGTGGCACAACTCGCGCGAGGTTTTGGGGCCCACGCCGTACAAGTAGGTCAGCGAGACGGCGGCGGGCCGATCATTCGGTATGTCAACACCTAGCAAACGCGGCATCTAATTGCTCCCAATCTTTACCAGTTATTAGTTATTAGTTCTCAGTCTGAAGACTTGCAGGAGCCGTGGTTTCCAAAGCTCTGATAACTGATAACTAATAACTAATAACTGAAAACTGAAAACTGAAAACTACTCCGCCAGTCCGCAACCCACGATCGCGTCGAGTGAATATGCGCGGTTGCGCACGAATCGGCCCCTCCATCGCGGCCTATCCCTGACGCTGCTTGTGGCGAGGATTGCTGCACACCACGTACACAACCCCTCGTCGACGAACGATCTTGCAGTTCTCGCAAATTCGCTTGACGCTGGAACGGACTTTCATGATCAACTACACTCTGCTCTTCCGGTAATGGGCTTTCCCGTTGCTGGGCTTTCCCGTTGCTGGGGAAACGCTCCAGTATAGAGCCTATATCCCCCATCGTACAAGGCCCGGCGAGAGATTTTTTCCCCCAG
>CAZDHN010000496.1:0-5066 GCA_964505115.1 uncultured Planctomycetaceae bacterium | reverse complement strand
GCAGCTAGCTCGATCAAAGTGTTCGCTTGGGAGGTATTATGATTGGCACACTGAAGTCTACTATCGCCATTGCAAACAGACGTTTGAACGTCGCAAGTTGCGAACGTTTGGTCAAAAATTCGCTGGCGAGGATGAACACGCTGGCTTTGATTCGGCGAAGCACCTATAGTGAGACCTACCCGACGGGCGGTCTTTGTCTGAGTTATTCGTTGGGAACCAAAGCGCATCGCCTGGACTCGAAGATCTGCTGGAAAACGTCTGTTCGTTTGTGGCACTCATTCGTAGCCAGGCGATGCGTGTTCTTTGCATAAACCACCCAGTATACCCATTTTCGCCGCAAAGTTACAAACAGTCTGCTGCTCCTCTGGGCTTAGGAAGCGCCCCGCATCAGCAGCCTGTTCATAACTTTGGAGCTACTATAAGTGGCACCCAACGTTTCATTAACCCTCCCCAATTTCCGACCTCCGACTTCCGACCCCCGACTTGACTCATGGACAGGGCAATCAACTGGTGGGTGCGACGTTGCGGGGGGCGCGAGGTGCTCGTGCTGGCGTTGCCGTTGATCGTCTCCACGGCATCCTGGACGGTGATGCATTTCGTCGACCGGATGTTTCTGCTCTGGTACTCAACCCGGGCGATGGCCGCCGCCATGCCGGCCGGAATGCTGCACTTCACGCTGGTTTGCCTTCCGCTGGGCGTGGCCGTCTACGCCAACACGTTTGTGGCCCAATACAAGGGAGCGGGCCGACCGAAGCGGATCGGAGTCGTCGTATGGCAGAGCGTCTGGATCGGGCTAAGTATGATCCCCGTCTTCCTGGCGACCATTCCGCTGGCACCCGGCCTATTCAGTCTGGTGGGACACGATCCGGCGGTGGCTCGCCTGGAGGTGCTCTACTACCAAACGCTCACTTTCGGCGCCGGCGGGGCAATCACGGCCGCCGCGCTTTCCACGTTTTTCACCGGACGGGGCGTGACCCGGGTCGTGATGATGGTCGACAGCACGGCCGCCGTCATCAATGTGGTGCTCGACTACGCCTGGATATTCGGCAATTTCGGATTCCCGGAAATGGGCATCCAAGGGGCCGCCTTGGGCACCGTCACCGCGCAATGGTTCAGGGCGATCTGCTACTGGCGGCTGATGATGCGCTCGAAGAACATCGAGAAATACCAATTGGTGGCCGGGCGGCGCTTCGACCCGCGGCTCTTCCGGCGACTGCTGCGATACGGCGGCCCGAACGGGCTGCAAATGCTGGTCGAGGTCTCCGCCTTCACGGTCTTCATCCTGCTGGTGGGCCGGCTGGGAGAACAGGCCATGGCGGCCACCGTGCTGGCCTTCAACGTTAACAGCGTGGCCTTCCTGCCGATGTTGGGAATGGGGATCGCGGTGAGCACCATGGTCGGACAGCAACTCGGCCGCAATCGCCCCGACCTGGCCGCCCGAGTCGCTTGGACGGCCTTCTGGATGACCTTCGCCTACATGGGCACGATGGCCATCTTGTACGTGGCCACCCCCGACCTGTTCCTGATGGGTCACGCGGCCGGCACGCAGGCCGCGGAGTTCGGCCCGCTTCGCGACGTGACCGTCGTGCTGCTGCGCTTCGTGGCCGCCTACTGCCTGTTCGACGCCATGAACCTGATCTTCGTCAGCGCCATCAAAGGGGCCGGCGATACACGGTTCATTCTGATAACCACCCTGATCCTCTCGCCCATGCCCGTGCTGGCCGGCTGGTGGGGTGTTACCCGGTGTGGTTGGGGACTGATTTGGTGTTGGTGGGTAATCACGGCTTGGGTCTGTGCGCTCGGGATAACCTACCTGACACGCTTCCTTCAGGGGCACTGGCGGACAATGCGCGTGATCGAAGCAGAGCCGTTGGTCGAGGGGCCGCTGGCCGAAGAGGAGGACTCAAAGCCGATGGAACCGCCCATCCAATTGGCCGGAGACGACCGCCACACCGGTTGAATTGCCGCTGGGGCGTGTTACACTGGGGACTGGTCCATTTTTCGGCCGGTTGATTGGCCATTCCGCTGGAGGTGCAAGCCGAAAACATGGACCTGTCCCCTTTCGTGGCGTTCATTGGAGTGGCGCGCGGAACAGTTAGCCCGGTCGCCCGCGACCGGAAGACGGACCGTTTCCCGCTGCTTTCCCGTCGCGGGCGACGGGGCTAACAGAGCTGGCGCATACTAACCACAAACGGGTCGATTTGAACCAAACCCTATTGGAGACAAAACCATGCATGCAGAACGTATCAACAGACGCGGCTTCCTGGGCACTTCGCTGGGCCTGTCGCTGGCCGGAATGATTGGAACACCGGGCGTCAGGACGGCACGGTCGGCTGAAAAAGTCACACTCGATTGGAAAGACAACAAAGTCATCCAGGACGCCCGAAAGCTGGCGCTGGATATCCTCAAGCCGAGTGCCAAGGACCTGGAGCACGGGCTGGCATTGCACGCCGAGTCGCTGGTGTTCGACGGCTACGGGTTCTCGCCCAACGCGGCGATCGACGGCGACGCGATCCAGGCGGCCATCGAAGCGCACGCCTCGCCCGTCGAACTGCAAGATATGCGCGAGGACGGCTCGATGACCCGATGCGTAACCGATCCGGCCGAGCGGGCGGAATACGAACAGGCTTGGCGGGCGTCGGGCGTGACGTGCGTTTTCCAAAACGCGGGCGAAGAGGGCCAGGACCCGATGCGGCTGATCAAACGTTTGGCCCGCTTCACCTACGTAACCGACATGATGCGCGATTTCGTGGCCAAGGCAGCCACGCCCGACGATATCCTGGCCGCCAAGAAGCGGGACAGGCACTGCCTCTATTTCACCGGCAACGGCGTGCCGATCCGCCAGCACTGGGTCTCGGTCGAGGATGAACTGCGATACATCCGCGTCTTCTTCCAGTTGGGCATCCGCATGATGCATCTGACCTACCAGCGGCGGAACATGATCGGCGACGGCTGCGGCGAGTCGACCGACGCCGGCCTGAGCGACTTCGGCCAGACGGTGGTCGCCGAGATGAACCGGCAGGGCGTAATCGTCGACATCGCCCATTCCGGCTGGAAGACAAGCTTCGACGCGGCCAAAGCATCCAGCCGGCCCATGGTGGCAAGCCATACAACCTGCACCGCGCTCTACAAACACTATCGTGGCAAGCCGGACGAAGTGATCAGGGCGATCTGCGACACGGGCGGGCAGGTGGGTATCTGCTGCGTGCCCAAGTATCTGGGCGGATCGGCCGACATCAACGCACTGTTGGATCACATCGACTACGTGGCCAAGAAATTTGGCGACGATCACGTCAGCATCGGCACCGACGTGGCCTACCGATCGCGCAATGCGGCGGCGGAGAATAAGAAGATGTCCGGCCGACCCCGCACCCGCACCCAATGGCGGATGCTCTGGCCCGAGTCGCCCAACCCCGGCGGAAACGCCCGAAGCATGTGCTGGACCAACTGGCCCCTGTACACCGTGGGCCTGGTCCAGCGCGGCTACTCCGACGACTCCATCCGCAAGATCATCGGCGGCAACGTGCTCCGCGTGGCACGGGACGTGTTGAAGTGAGGTAATGGCCTGGTAGGCATTTGTTGGACGCATGCAAAGCTATCCGGGCTAGCCGCCAGCGGAAGCTGGCGGTTGCCCGAACCAACAGCCGCCGTTGAACAGCGCGAATAAGCCACAACCCAACCGCCAGCTTCCGCTGGCGGCTAGCGCCTGATAAGTTGCAACCGGTGTCGGTGTAAGGCTTTACAAGCATTCTTCGCAGAAGATACCGTGATACACCCGGGGTGGGGTTGACGAAAACACTATCATGCGATAGTATTATGGTACTAGACAAAGAACATCGGATCTCGCTGAGGACACCCGACCATGGATACATTTCTCACGGAATCGTTATGGAGTGACAGATGTCAACCCGTGAACAATTGGCCCGGTTCCTTCGCGAATTCAAGGCGGCACTGACGCTGGGGTTTATCGAATGGGTGCCACGTTCGGACAAGACGAAGGAAGCTCTTTCCGGGCTGGAGATCACCCGCAATCAAGCGGTCGACTACCTGCTTGGGCTGACGCCCAACAACTACAGCAAGGGACCAGAGCCCGATGACTTCGACCCGAAACGAGAAGTGTGGGTTTTCGGTTGTGATGTGGACGGTACGGAGGCGTACATTAAATTGGCCCTTCAGCCCGACCCACGCAAGCGAACGGTTGTCCGCGCCGTCATCTGGTCGTTTCACGCGGCTGAGCACCCGATGAAATATCCCTTGCGGGAACCATCATGACCAGGACCAATACGGACTACTGTGTCGTCTGCGGCGATTACCGCGACTTCCGACACGAACGGTGGCGGACCGAGTTCGAGGTTCGCGGGGAGACTTTGGTCTTCGACGTGCCGGTGGGAGTATGTTTGACCTGTGGCGCCGCCAAGGATGAGGTCGATCCGGCCGAGATTGCCTTCACCAAGTACCGAAGACGCAAGGGGCTGCTAACTCCCGAGGAAATCAAGAGCATCCGGGAATGCTACCGGCTCAGCCAGAAGTCGCTGGCGGCGTTGTTGGGAATGAGCGAAGCAACCGTTAATCGTTACGAGGGTGGCGGGCTCCAAGATGAAGCCCACGATCAGGCAATACGAGCGTGTCGGAATCCGGCGGTTGTGCAAGACCTCTTGGAGCGTCGCGGAGATCGGCTATCGGCATGGCAGCGTCAGAGAGTTTTGGAAGCCCTCGGATCTGAAACAGAACCTCCGAAACGGGGAATCAGGCTTTCCAAGAAGGACCATGGAATGCCCAAGGAGTTATCGGTGACAACGGGCTACCGCGAGTTCGACTACTTGCGATACGTGGCCGTTGTCATCTGGCTGTGTCGGCACCATCCCAAGGTTACCGCTACCAGTCTGAACAAGCTGTTGTTTTACAGCGACTTTCTTCACTTCAAATCCGAGTCCGTTTCGCTTACTGGAGCTACCTATCGTCGTATTCAGCACGGTCCCGTTCCGGCAACTTACGGCGAGCTCCAGCAGAGAATGGAGCTGGAAGGTTTCATCGACATTGAAGAAGTCGCGTTCCAAAATGGCCGA
>CAZDHN010000495.1:0-5070 GCA_964505115.1 uncultured Planctomycetaceae bacterium | reverse complement strand
GCGATGCGGGAACTGACGGGGTTCAAGCTCGTGAGGGTCTCGCCAAAGAAGGCATGGGCCGAACCCGCCAAGGCTGGCAAGCGGCTTGGCATGACGGCGGGATTCGGAGTCCAGAAACCCGTGATACCTCTGTTCGCCGCCGTCGACGCAACGCCCGACGAGACGCTGGCAACCTATCCGGACGGCTCCGCTGCCGTCGCATTGCGCCGGACCGATGACGGCTGGTCGTTGTTCGTCGGGCCGCCCGGTTTGACGTCGGAATTGCTCAGGCTGGCCGCTGGCAAGGCCGGCGTCCACCTGTTCACCGAAGCCGACTGCAACGTCTACGCCAACGGCCCCTACGTCGTGCTTCATGCCTCGCGGGACGGACCAGTACAATTCGACAGCGGACACCCGGGGCGGATCGCCGATCTGCTGTCCGGTGAGCAACTCGGCCAAGGGCCGAAGATCACGCTTCCCATGCGACTCGGCGAGACCCGCGTGTTGGTCGCGAGCGAGTCTGATTGATGCGGACGCCGATGATTTTGCATTGCGATATGGATGCGTACTACGCTTCCGTGGAGGAGCGGGAGACGCAGAGCCGGGTAGATGCCGTGGCCGACGAGATCAAGGAGCGGTTCGGGTCGGGATCGCTTCGCCGTGGAAGCCGTTTTGGGCGCGAGGGATAGTGTTCTTGGCAAAGTCTTGGACATGATTAACAGGATTGACAAGATAAGGAACCGCGTCCCAGTCAGTTGTTTTCCAGGAACACTAATCATCGCTGATCGACACCCGGCGGGTTGATTACCTCAGCGGTGCGACAAAGAACAAGATGACAAAAAAGTGGCTGACACTGCCGGCTATCACGAAGAGGTGCCAGACGGCATGGAAGTGGCGAACGTGGTTGTCGAAGAACAAGAAGACGGTTCCCACCGTGTAGCACAAGCCGCCGATGAGAATCCACCACAGCCCGGCCTTGGGAACCTGACCGGCCAAGGAAGACACGGCCACGACCGGCATCCAGCCCAGCACGACATAGATCCAGATCGAGACCGCATCGACGCGGTGTGCCAGCAGGATCTTCGAGAGGAAGCCGATTATGGCAATCGTCCACATCACGGCCAGAAACAGCCACCAGGGGCCGGTGCGCAAAAACACCAGGGAAAACGGCGTATAGCTTGCCACGATCAGCACGTAGATGAAGCCCTGATCGAGAATCTGAAAGAGCCGTTTCGGGTTCGGGGCCGAACAACTGTGCGACAACGTGGACATCGCGTACACGGTCATCAGGCTAGCCGCATAGATCGTGCACCCTAGCAAGCGCCAGGCATCTCCCTCGCGAAGGACCCAAATCGCCATCGCGATCGCGCCCAGGGCACTCAGCAAGAAACCCAAGCCATGGGTAATCGTGTTGGCGACTTCTTCCGGGTTGGTGGACCAATCCAAAAGTGGGTTGGTACAGTCGTTCTCCAGCTTTATGCTCGATTCCGCGTGGTCAAGAGACTCCGACCACGCAGAAACGCCTCGCCAAGCTGGTTTTGTACGCGTTGCCGAGCGAGATTCTCGGCCGAAGCGAGTGTTCGGTGGCGGCGAAATCGGAACCGTGGGACAGGTGCCGCCGCGCGACGAGACCGACAACGGTTCTACTCTACCAGCCTGGACCACGAGATCGTCTCGCATTATGTTTACCCGGATGGCCGTCTCAATGCCCCACGGCGATGTTCCAGTGGACCCCGGAACGATGATGGGGGTGGACGTAGTGATCCGTATGCTGCTGTGCCATAAGCGTGCCCGGGCAAACAACAAGCAGCACGACCACCGCACAAATCGCCTGAATCTTCATGATTTGGTCCTCGGAAGGCCTCCCCGGAGATGTTGGCGTCAACTCACCGCCACCTGTCGGACGCACGCCCGCTCCAGTGGAACGACGCCGCGCCATATTCTCTATATCGGCATCATTAGGCGACCGGCGGAAAATTTCTTACCGGCATTTTTGGTAGCCGGATTCGCAAGAATTCGGTTCTTCGTATTGCGGCTGAATTCTTGCGAATCCAGCTACCGGTAAATCACTTCCGGCCGGTTGCATTACCGGCCGGCTTGTGCTCGTCGCGGTCGGGCAGAGACTTGGCGACGATCGGGTGCGATCAGCACAAACCCTTGGTTTTCAGGGGCTTGTTTCGTTTCTTGGCCTTTGCCTCTTCTCGGTCACCCCGCCTCTCCCGCTTGACTGAACCCACCCCGGATGGTACGGTGGGTCTTGTGACACCCCGGCTCGCACAAGCGTGGTAGGTGTCGGGCATTTCCTTGCAACCGGCAATGCTTCTCGCCATGATGAACCACAACGTCAATACGGGAGGCGGGTCGGGGCTCAGTGCTCCCGACTCAACGTCGACCAGCCTGCTCGAACGGGTAAAGGCCCAGGATGCCGAGGCGTGGGGGCGGTTCACCCAAATCTATAGCCCGCTGGTCTATTCTTGGTGCCGGCGGTTCGGCTTGGCGGCTGAAGACACGGGCGACGTGACCCAAGAGGTTTTTAGGGCAGTCTATTCGGGCGTCGGGCGATTCCGGTCGGATCGGCCGGGTGACACATTCCGCGGCTGGCTTTGGACGATAACCCGGAACAAAATCCGCGATCATGCTCGCGCACACCAGGGCCAGGCCGAAGCCCAAGGCGGCACGGAAGCCCAGCAGCGGCTGCAAGAGATCCCCGACACGCCGCCCGACGATTCCGGAAGCCCGAATAGTTCCACCGCCCGGATTGCCCATCGAGCATTGGAACTGATGAAGGTCGACTTCGCGGAGCGAACCTGGCGGGCGTTTTGGCAAACGGCCGTCGAGGATCGCCCCCCCGCCGAGGTAGCCGAAGCGATGGGTATGTCGGTCGACGCCGTCTATCAGGCCAAATCCCGCGTGCTTGGCAGGCTCCGCCAGGAATTGGCCGGTCTGGACGGCGATTGAATTTTTCTGTCAGACATCTCCGTTGTACTTGGTAGAGGACGATTCCCGCCGGATATGAGCGGGGCCGACAGAAAACCAACGACTTGCCCAGGAGCCTACTGATGTCACCTCCCGGTTGCCCAACCCGTCGCGAGTTGGCCGATTACGCCTTGGGGAAGCTGCCCGACGAGCGGTCGGATGAGATTGCCCAGCACGCGGCAGCCTGCCCAAGCTGCCAGGATACGCTTGTCGACTGTGGCAACGAGACCGATGCCTTGGTGGCCAGCCTGCGGCAGCCGGCCGCGACAGATCCGTACGTCGAGGAATCGGGCTGCCGGGAAGCCATGGAGTTGGTCGAGGCGATCGGCCACGACCCCTCGTTTACGCGTCAGGCGGAGGCAAACGAAGCGGCGCCCGATCTGCCGGAACTGAAACAACTGGGCCAATACCGGCTGCTGGCCAAGCTGGGTGAAGGTGGCATGGGCGCGGTCTACAAGGCCCTGCACACGCGGCTCGAGAAGGTTGTGGCGGTCAAGGTGCTGCCTCGCGAGCGAACCACGAACCCCAACGCGGTCGCCCGCTTCGAGCGGGAGATGAAGGCCGTCGGCCGCCTGGAGCATCCCAACATCGTTCGGGCGATGGACGCCAACGAAGAGGACGGCACCCATTATCTGGTCATGGAGCACGTCGACGGGCTGGACCTGACCGAACTGGTCAAGCGCTGCGGGCCGCTCGGCATAGCCGAGGCCTGCGAGCTGATCCGCCAGGCCGCCTTGGGCCTCCAATACGCCCACCAAAACGGCCTCGTCCACCGCGACATCAAACCATCGAACCTGATGCTCTCTGTTGAGGGCTGGGGTGCGAGGGTCGAGAGGCGAGGGGTCAAAGGTGAGGGCTCTCTCCCCTCGCCCTTTGGGAGAGGGGCCGGGGGTGAGGGCAATCGGCCTACCGTCAAAATCCTCGACCTCGGCCTGGCCCTACTGGGTGCCGATCAACCGGCCGGACCGGAGATGACCGGCACGGGAATCGCCATGGGCACGGCCGATTACATGGCGCCCGAGCAGGCCGTCGACAGCCACAACGTCGACATTCGGGCCGACATCTACGCGTTGGGCTGCACGCTTTTCAAACTGCTGACCGGCCAGGCGCCCTTTAGCGACCAAAAGAGCAATCTTGAAAAGCTGATGGCCCACATGAAGGAGCCGGCGCCGTCGATCCAATTGCTGCGTGGCGACGTGCCCAAGGCCTTGGCCGCGTTGATCGCGCGGATGCTTGCCAAGGAGCCGGCCGAGCGTCCGTCCACGCCGGCGGAAGTTGCCGCGGCGCTCGAGCCATTTTCGGCCGCCGCCGATCTGCCGGCCCTGGCAACCCTGGCCCAAAACCCGGCCGAAGCGCGGCGCAAGTCGCAAGCCTCCCATGGCAGCACCGAGGAACTCCACTCCTCCGCCCTAGCCGGCACCGAACCGTATTCCCCGCGTCCCTCAGCCCCCGGCTCTGCCGGGGGACGGGCAGCCGAGCCGGCACCGTTGGACATCATCGTTCACCCATCCCCCGGCGAAGCCGGGGGCTCCGGGCAAGCGGCTGCCAAAGGTCCCCGCTCCCTTTGGCAAAAAGCCAAAGCGAGGGCCTCCCGCCACCGCAGCCCGGTCAAAATCGCCATCGCCGCAATGTTCCTCGGCTTCGGCCTAATGGTCGCCCTGGGCATCATCATCACCATCCGCCACCCCGACGGCCGCGAGACGGTCGTCGAAGTGCCCGAGGGCAGCCGCGTAGCGATGAACGGCAAGCGCGTAGACGTAACGCTGCCGGGGCGCGGAAAAGCTCCACCGCTGGCCGTCGCCCCCTTCGACGCCAAGAAAGCCAAAGAGCATCAAGCGGCCTGGGCCAAGCACCTCGGCAAGCCGCTGGAGCAGGCCAACTCCATCGGCATGAAGCTCGTGCTGATCCCGCCGGGCGAGTTTATGATGGGTTCGACGGAAGAGGAAATCGCCCGGGTGCTTGAGGAGGCCAAACGGGTAAATGACGAGGTGCTCATCGAACGCATCCCGGGCGAAGGGCCACGGCATCGAGTGCGGATCACTCGGCCGTTCTACCTGGGCATGTACGAGGTGACGCAGGCCGAGTACCAGCAGGTGATGGGCGTCAATCCGAGCA
>CAZDHN010000494.1:0-5071 GCA_964505115.1 uncultured Planctomycetaceae bacterium | reverse complement strand
GATCGTGTGTCGCAGGCCCGTGAACCGTCCGTACGCGGAAAAGCTCTCTCCGATTTGGGCTGCCAGTTCGCGAGTCGGCGACAGGATCAGCGCCCGAATCTTGCGATGGTTCCCCGCGCGCCGACGGCCGTTCGCCTTTTGGGGCTCGTCGCCTTGCGCGGAAAGCTTCTGCAAGGTAGGCAGCGCGAAGGCGGCGGTCTTGCCGGTTCCCGTTTGTGCGCAACCGATCAGGTCGCGGCCTTCGAGTAACTCCGGGATAGCTCGGGCTTGGATGGGGGTGGCGGTTTGATAGCCCTCGGCCTTAACGGCGCGAAGGATCGGCTCAACCAGGCCGAGATCGTCGAACTTCATCAATTAGACTCGCTTCAAAAAAACATAAACTGATTTAGAGCGGTCGCCGGGAATGGCGCCGCATGACATTCAGGAAAACCAGACCCTGCCATTCGGTGTGGACGGCGGGCGTGCGGCCAGTCAGCGAGCATCCCCCAATGTGGGGCGCGCACAATTGACGCAAGAGGGCCGGTGGGGCAAGAGAATCAGTCGCGGTCGCAAGCAAGATACCGGGGCCGGGTTGCCAGTTTTCAGCAACACACAGTCGCCCAGGTGGCCGCTACACTCGAAATTGAATGAACACAACACGGAAAAAAGATCGTGCCGGTCTCGCACCATATTTAACTAGGATACTACCGGAACGCCTCGGTGTCAAGGGGGGTGTTTGCCACTGACCGGTGCCGAGCGCAGGAACGGGTTTGCGGAACCTCAATGGATCGGTGACACGTTTGTAGCTGAATTCGCAAGAATTCAGACGGATTTACGCTCACGGGCTGAATTCTTGCGAATCCAGCTACAAACGTGTTCCTGCGCCCACCGGTGCCGAGCCTAATCTCTCGACTCCAATGCCTCAACGATGCAAGACGGCACCGCGCGGAGACCAGTCCACGGCCCCCCTTCCGCTTGTGTGCTTGAAGTGCTATACTGTGGTTTGCATGGGGGTGCAAAGGCCAAAGCCCCTTCAGCTTCCTTCGAGCTTCTTTCGCTCCAGTCGCTCTGTTGCGGCTCGCCGCGGACGTCTCTTTGATCGCGGTTGACTTGACTGCCCCCGCCGGTGGACCTCTTCGGCACGTTGTCTCCGCGCAATCCCGGCCAAGGGTTGCGTCTTTTATCCGACCAGTTTCAACCCGAGGAACGACGCATGTCGAAAGACCGGAACACCTTTCTCAAGGTGCAGCGAGAGATGGAGAAAAGGCGAAAAGCCGAGGAGAAGAGGACTCGCCGTCGGAAGAAGAAGGAGGAGGCGAACGGCGCCGCCGAACCGGATATTGCCAATTCTTCAGCCACGGAAGAATAGGACGACGAGACGCAGGGGAGGATATTTCACTCGATGAGCGAAGTCTGATGACCAGGGCGGTGGCCCGGCCGCCAACCGCCCGTTTCTGCCAGCAAGAGGAGGAACTTACCGTGTTAGCACAGCGTATCTCTCCGGCACCGGGCGGTCTGTCTGCCAGTCAACGGCGTGTACAACGTCGCGCCCGCCAATTGTCCTTCAAGGCCGCCGTCCCCGTGGCTGTCGATGCATTGTTCGGCTTCACTCATCGCGCGTCTGGCGGAAAAGCGCTCTGGTCTAACACGGTCTCCGTGTGGCTGGGGAATGCGACCTTTATGTACTGGGCACTAGGCGAGGCCCGGATCGACATCCCTCGCATCGTGGCTGAAACAGAAGGCGCTCCCGACAACGCGGATGAACTCCAGGAAGCGGTACATCTGGAATTGAAGGCCTATTGGGCCGATTGCCTGGATTCCTTGCCGGCGAAGAGCACCCCAGGTTGGCTGCCGCTGCCGTGAGCGACGGCAGCGCCCACCCCGCGCCTTCTTGGGTATCCGCGGCGAGGTACTTCGGCGGGGCGACGAAGATTGGCAGGTGCGAATCGCGGCCACCAAAGGGGACAGGTTCATGTTTTCGGCCAACGGTTCACCCAAGAAATTGTCTTATGGCCGAAAAATGGACCAGTCCCCAGCCAACTTCAGAAGAGCAAGCTGAGTAGCCACCAAACGAGCATGACGGCGAAAGCCAGCCCCAAGGGGAGAAAGACAAGCAGCATCAGCGGGCGGATGATCGTGATCGGCTCGGGCGGTTCGCTCATCCCCAGCGAGGATGAAGTTGAGTCGCCGGCCGCGGCCACCCGATGAGTCATCTGCGAGGCTTGGCTAAAGCCTTCCTTCTGCTCGGGTGTCAGGTCGGGCATTTCGGGGAAGCTCGATTGCGTGTCGTCCACGCCGGCTTCTTCCTCGTCCGCCATGGCTTCCGGCGAGACGGCGGAATCGGTCTGTTCATCCGCGGTTGCCGTCGAAACGCCCGTGGAAACGCCCGTCCAGCGAGCCAGCCGGTTAATCACCTCGGTCGCCGTTTGGATTCGGTCGGCCGGATTCTTGGCCATCATGTCGGCCATGACCTCGACAAACTCGGCGTCGAGTGCCGGGTTGAGCCGGCGCGGGTCGAGCGGTCGCAGTTCGCAATGTGCCCGGGCCTTGTCGGCCGTGTTGCCACCGGGAAAAGGCACCTTGCCGGTTACCGCGTAGTAGAGCGTGCAGCCCAGCGAGTAGATGTCCCAGGCCGCTTTGGGTTCCCAAGGCGACTTAATGTGGTCGGGCGATAGGTAGTCGGCCGTGCCCACGATCTTGCCGAAGCGGTTGTCCGTCTCGGCGTCTCCGCTCAACGGCCCGGCCAGCCCAAGGTCCGACAACTTGGCGTGGTCTTCGGGAGTAACCAGCACGTTGCCCGGCTTCACGTCGCGATGGATCAACCCGCGCTGATGAGCGTGCTCCAATCCTTCGGCCACTTGCGAGATGACTTTCGCGCCGCGGGCCATGTCCAACGGGCCGGAGTTACGGACCAGCCGGCGGAGATCGAAGCCGGGTACGTATTCGGTTACCAGATAGTAGACGTTGCCGTCGTGTCCGGCGTCGAACGCCCGAACCAGATTCTTGTGGTCCAGCTTGGCCTGGGCTTGGATTTCATGAGTGAAATTGGCGATGGCGTCGGGAGTGGATTTCTTTCGAGGCAACACCTTCACGGCCACGATACGGCCGAGCACGCTATGCTCGGCCTTGAAGACCTGGCCCATGCCGCCCTGACCGATGGAATCGATGATCCAGTAGGGCCCCAAGTTGAACTTGGTTCGCCCTTCGAACAACTGGCTGGCCTGCCAGGCATTCAAGCGGCCTTGTTCCACCAGCTTGTCGGCCAGTTTACGATCGGTGGCAGGCGCGTCGCCGTCCGGCCGATCTCCACCCGACCAGCGCAGCGCGGCCCGGGCCTCGTTGAGTTGCTCTTGAGTTAGCAACCCACTGGCCAATGCGTACCGCTCGAATGCCGATTGCCGCGAAGTGTCCACCGAAGTTGTCCGCGAAGATTTATTGAGGACTGATGTTGTATATCCGAGCCGCAGCGTCCTCGCCGCGGTTTATGATGCGTGGGCAAAAGGTAATTCAACCAAACCCGCCCCGAGGACGGGGCGGCTCCGTGAAGCGGAGTTGGGGCGTTAGCGCCAACGGAAGTCACCTTACTCCATTATCACACTAACGCACCGTGCGCCAAGTCAAAATGTTGGGAAACGGCCAGTGCGGGCCCAATGCCCGGCGATGAGCGGAGCGAATCTCCGGGAAGCGATAACCGCCCGTTCTTCACCACATTACCCCGCCACCGCACTCATTACCCTAATTTCCCCAGAGGGCCCCAGGCTTCCGGCAGCGGGGCCTCGATCCGAAGTTGGTCCCCTTTGACCGGGTGTGTGATTACCAGCCGTCGGGCGTGCAGGGCGATGCCGACCGGCCAGCGTATCGGGCTGCCGTACTTGCGATCACCCAGTATGGGATGACCGCGGTGCGCCAATTGCAGCCGGATTTGATGCTTCCTGCCCGTCTCTAACTCGACCTCCAGCACCGTATTGCCCCTGACTTCCGCCAAGCGGCGATAAGAGAGTCGTGCCTGCTTGGCGCCGGGTTGCGTGGGCCCGACGATCCACATGCGGCGGTGCCGTTTATCCTGGCCGACCCAGTCTTCGCACATTGCCGAGGGTGGCTCAACCCGGCCCTCGATGGCCGCCCAATAGACCTTCTCGACGGCGTGCGAGCGGAACTGCTCGGTCATACGCCGGGCGGCCTTGGAGGTTCGGGCCAACAGCACCACGCCGGTAACCGGGGCATCCAAGCGGCTCATCACTCCCAGGTAGACATTGCCCGGCTTCGAGTAACGTTGCCCAATGTACTCTTTGGCAATCGATAGCAACGTGGGCCTTCCGGCCGGCGTGCCCATGGTCGCCAAACCGGCCGGCTTGACCACGGCCAGCAGGTGGTTGTCTTCGTACAAGATATCAAAAGGGGCCAAATCGGACATTCGCCGAACCTGCGTTGTTTTGCTATCATCGTATCAGATCGGGCGGAAGTGCGTTAGGAGTTGGGCTTGGTAACAGTTAGCCCGGTCGCCCGCGACCGGCTGGCGGGGCGGTTTCCGCTACTTTTCCCGTCGCGGGCGACAGGGCTAACACGGGCTATCGCATGTTGTCAGAAAACGCGTCACTTTGAGATGTTTCAGCATGTCACCACCACCTGAACTGATTTTGGCCAGCCAGAGTCCGCGTCGCAGGCAGTTGCTTGAGGAGGCAGGCTACCGGTTCACGGTCTGCCCGCCCAGCCCGGAGGCCGAGCAGGGAGACGTGGCCGGCGAGGAGCCGGCGCGGCTGGTCGCGCGGCTTGCCTATCAGAAAGCGGCCGACGTTGCTCGGCGTGTCGAGCGCGGGTTGATTCTCGCCTGCGATACGGTGGCCGAATGCGATGGCCGCATCCTGGGCAAGCCGGCGGATGAAGACCATGCTCGGCGAATGCTGGAAACGCTCCGCGGCCGCGAGCATCGCGTGCTAACCGGCCTGTGCCTCTGGCCGCTGCCGGACGGGCAGCCCGACACCCGTGTTGAAGTAACCACCCTGCGGATGGATCGGCTCAGCGACGAGCAGATCGACGAGTATCTCGCTAGCGGCGGTTGGCTTGGGAAGGCGGGAGCGTTCGGCTACCAGGA
>CAZDHN010000493.1:0-5076 GCA_964505115.1 uncultured Planctomycetaceae bacterium | reverse complement strand
CCCAGTTTACCCAGTCGCCTAACTTTTCATCAGCCCAGGGTTAGGGTGAGGGCTGTTTTGCCGGGGAATTGGGGCACGGACGGAAGCCCGTGCTGTCGCGATCGGCCAAATCAATCGACCGCTCCCCCTTTCCTGTTGGGCTGCCAGGGCTTAACATCGAAGGTTCGCAAGCATCCATCCAACCGGTGCGTGACATTTCGACAATAGCCGCCAGCGGAAGCTGGCGGTTGGCCGGCACCGGAGTTACCGTTGGCCAGTTTGACCGAGCCGCCAAGCAACCGCCAGCTTCCGCTGGCGGCTATTTTGGGCATGGTGACAGTACGGTCTTGTCGCACGGGTTCGACGAGTGCTTGCGAAGGTTTCTCGCAAAGCCGCGCGACCCCTGCTCGTGGGGTCTCGCTACTCATACATATACGCCGTCATGGATCTAAACGCCGCACAACGTGATGCCGTCAAGACGCTTTCCGGGCCGCTACTGGTGCTGGCGGGGGCGGGAACGGGCAAGACGCGGGTTGTTACGCAGCGAATTGGCGAGTTGATCCGAACCGGCACGCGGCCCAGCCGCATCCTGGCGGTCACCTTTACCAACAAGGCGGCCAAGGAGATGCAGCAACGGGCGACCGCACAACTTGGGCGACGCTTGAAGGAGAAGCCCGAGATATCGACGTTCCACTCGCTATGCGTCAGGGTGCTGCGTCGACATATTCGGCAGTTGGGTTACCCCGAGGCGTTCGCAATCTACGACCGGGGCGACCAGGAAAGCCTTGCCCGGGCCGCGCTGCGCGAAATCAGGGTGCCGAACACGATGATGCGGCCGGGCGACCTGCTAAACCAAATCAGCCGTTGGAAGACGGCCTCCGTGCGACCGCGGCGCGCGGCCTCCATCGCCGAGACCGACAAAGAGCATCTGGCGGCCGCCGCCTATCGCCGCTACCAGAACGCTTTGAAGGCGGTCGGGGCCGTCGATTTCGACGACCTGTTGCTCTGCACCGAAGAACTCTTCCGCAAGTTTCCCACGGTCCGCCGCGAGGAAGCCAAACGCTTCGACCACTTGCTGATCGACGAGTATCAGGACACCAACGGCAGCCAGTATCGCATCGTCAAAGCGCTGGCGGGCGGACATCGAAACCTTTGCGTGGTGGGCGACGACGACCAATCGATCTACGGCTGGCGCGGCGCCGAGGTGACGCACATCCTCGGGTTCAAAAAGGATTGGCCGGAGGCAAAGGTTGTTCGGCTGGAAACCAACTACCGTTCCACCAAGCAAATCGTCGGCTGGGCCAACCGGCTGATCGTCTTCAACAAGGTTCGTCATGCCAAGGCGCTTCGGGCGACAATTGACGGCGAGGAGCCTCGTATCCTCCAACTTCCGGATGAAACGGCCGAATCGGAGACCGTGGTCGCCGAGATCCAGTCCCGAATCAAAACGAAGCGGCGCAAGCCGGGCGACTTCGCCATACTCTGCCGCACGAACGAACAGCCCCGCGCGTACGAGATGGAGCTACGCCGGGCGAATATTCCTTACGTGCTGTTGGGTGGCATGTCGTTCTACGATCGCAAGGAAGTTCGCGACGTGCTCTCGTACCTGAAGCTGCTGGTCAATCCGCGTGACGAGGTTGCCCTGCTGCGGATAATCAACACGCCGGCCCGCGGCATTGGACAGACTACCGTCGCCCGGCTGAACGAGCAGGCAGTCGGCCGGGGGAAACCCGTTTGGGACATACTGCCCGGCGCAGCCAAGTTGCCCGACATAAAACCGCCGGCGGCCGCGGCCATCGACGACTTCCAGTCGCTAATCAAGACGTATCGCAAACGGCTGAAGACCCAACCGTTGGCCCGACTCGTTTCCGATCTGGTCCACGGCATCGACTACCGCTCCGAGATTACCCGAATCTACGCCAATCCAAACGACCAGGAAGCCCGTTGGGCCAGCGTGGAGGAGTTGATCAACGCAGTCGGTAGCTACTCGAAGAACGCACGGAAGCCGACCCTGTCCGGCTTTCTGCAGGACAGCACGCTTACCTCGCGCGACGACGATCGGGAGCAGGAATCGCAGCTTAAGCGGAACACCGTCTCGCTGATGACCCTGCACAGCGCCAAGGGGCTGGAGTTTCCCGAGGTCTATCTGGTGGGAATGGAAGAAGGCACGCTGCCTCACAAGCGCTCGATTGCCGGTGACGACTCGGCAATCGACGAGGAGCGACGCTTGTGCTACGTGGGGATCACCCGGGCCGAGCGGCGGCTGACGCTCACGCTAGCGCTAAGCCGGCGCAAATGGGGCAAGCCGCGTCCCACGCAACCCAGCCGCTTCCTCTATGAAATAACCGGCCAGGCCGATAACCCCAACTACGGCGCCCCCCGCCGAAAACGAACCCCAACCGCCGGCGCCAAGGACAAATCCCGACGCCGACCGGCCTGAACTGGGCTGTTTCACTTGTCAACAGGAATAAACTAGTCCTCCAGCGTTCCCGTCGGGTCTCCATTGCTCTTGGTGATGAGGAACATGTACAGTGCGGCGTCCATGGTCTGGGAGAGGACATGCACGCTCCCGTCGCCGAACAGGTGGTTGACCACGCCCGAATGCTCGCTCCCCGGCCCACGCGTGGCAAGATCGGGCGAACCGCCGGGCGAGCCTCCGACGTAGGGACCATCGCCGGCAGGGGCCGGATCATAGTCCCAGTAGACGTACGTCAGGTTGTTGGCTGCCGGTATCTGGCTGTCGTCCCAGAACTTGCCGTCGATATAACCGGTTGGGCGAGCGAACGGGTAGGTTACCGACCCATCCGCAGTTCCCCCGTTAACAAACGTCACGGCCGGTGGCAGACCCACCACCTGGGTTTCCAGCCCCACGGACCACCGGGCGGCAATCTGTTCTATCGACTCCACGATGATGGCCGTATTGGCCGTACCGTCGGTGAAGTCGCGCATACGGGGCTTTGCGCCCGCGTAAATGAAGCCGTCCGGATGAGAGCCGCTGTACTTTAGCGGGGGGGGACTGATGGACGCGGCATTCATACTTTCCATATGGGTGGCGGCCAAGGCTTTGTAGTTGGTAATCGATGCGGTCTCGGTGGCATCGGTATAGTTGCTGCCGGAAAAGCTTGGGCAGTGCAGATCGGAGACGACAGTTCTCAGGGCGTCGACGTGCGGCGTGGTGCCGTCAAGCGGCTTGCCGTTGCGAGTGTCGAGCGTCTCCCACAAGGGCCTCTCTTCCATGTAAGGCAGGATGTCGGCGCACCAACTCCAGCCGTCCATTGCCGTAATTGCACCGCTGGTGTTTTTGGTTACATGGCAGGAGGGCGGGAATTTTCTCAGGGCGCTCTCCATGTTGAGCAGCGCCAGGCCGATTTGCTTCATGTTATTGACGCATTGCGTGCGGCGGGCGGCCTCGCGCGCCGCCTGGATCGCCGGTAGCAAGAGGGCGATCAAGATGCCGATGATGGCAATCACCACCAGCAGTTCGACGAGGGTAAAACCGCGTCTCCGAGATACAACAAACATTTCACTGCCTCCTCTTTTGTCCGACCAAGTCCCTCCCCCTTGGTAGAAGGCTGGGGCAAGGGTGGCCGCCGTGCCAAGCTCTCACGGCAACCGTTCACAAACTATCCGTATATCCGTATCTGCCACACAGGCCACGGGGAACATGCAGCAGCTTATCATTTCAGGCCCTCCATAATTTATCAATCTACCGGTTTCGGCCAGCTATGCCAACTATACTCGGCACGGCCCCGATGTGTGTATCGTAGTAGCCCCAGGGCTGCACCCTGGGCTATGATAGCGCGACCCATTGGGCCTCCTTTCACTGTGCGACCCGTAACAAAACCGGGACCCCCTTGCGGCGGATTTGAACCTGTCAACCCCACGTCTTCAACAGCCCGGGGTTCACCCCCGTGCCAGTCGAGCGCCGGGATAAACCCGGCCGCTCGCTCTTGCGCCCAAGAACGGAGGAGCCAAGAAAAGGGCTGCTGCTTTGCCCGTGAAGGCCCAGTAGCAGCCCATACCTCGTTGATCGTATGCGTAGCTGTTACTAATCAAGCGACGGTGTCGGGTCACCGTTTTCCCGAGTAATGAGGAACATGTACGCCGCCGCGTCGATCTCGTTGCTGATAGCATGTACGCTGCCATCGGCAAACAGGTGGTTCGTTACGCCAGGATGATCGGCCCCAGGACCCTTCCGAGGTGGCGCAGTAATACTAGGACCTCCCCCTTGCGTTGGAGCGCTCCCTGGGTTATACGCCGGACCCTTATCATAATCGATGTTCAACCACGTGTATTTGGGGGTGCACGTACTCTCATCCCCAAATTTATTGAGGGTGTAGCCGGTTGGGTACGGATACGGACCCTGGTTCTTACTGCTGTCGATTGTAATATCGACAGCGTCGCCAGTACCAGTCGGAAGTCCTACAACGCAAGCTTCCAGCCCGCACGTCCAACGAGCGTAGCACTGCTCAAGAGTTTCAACCACAACGATCGTGTGTGAAGAACCATCTTTATCGTATAGTTGTTTTTTTTGCTTGGACCCTGGAATTATTCCACCATCCGGATGACCACTAGGGTTACCGTAAGGTGGGACGCTGCCATCAAAAGCAACGTCCAGGCTTGCGATTGTTGAAGCCCCCATGGCCATGTAGTTGGTAATCGCCTCACCGGCACCCGCCACCGCTGTCGGATCGACATATTCACTGCCGCTGAAGGTTGGGCAATGAAACTCGGCGACCACCGTGTCGAGAGCGATTGCGTGCGGTTGAGTACCATCAAGAGGATACCCGTTCTGAGTATCTAGCGTCTCATAAAGTACATTTTGCTCCATGTATGGCAAAATCTTAACGCACCAACTCCAGCCGGTACCGCTTGAACCACTACGAGTTGGTGGACTAGTCGACTTGTTGAATGTGCAACTAGCCGGGTACGGCAGATTGGCACTGGCTATGTTCTCCAATGCCAGGCCCATCTGCTTCAGGTGGTTACCGCAGGTCGACCGACGTGCCGCCTCGCGTGCCGCCTGGATCGCCGGCAATAGCAGGGCGATCAAGATGCCGATGATGGCAATCACCACCAGCAGTTCGACGAGGGTAA
>CAZDHN010000492.1:0-5093 GCA_964505115.1 uncultured Planctomycetaceae bacterium | reverse complement strand
GCTTCAGCAAGTATCCTTCCACCGGCACGCCCGGCTCGACCTCGTAGCGTACAAGCTGCCGAACGACACCTTCCGGCCGGTCCTCGGCAATCACTTCCAGCGGCGGCGGTCCTTTGCAATCGACGCTAAACGGATTAAGAAACCCGACCCACCAGCGGCGAAGCTTTTCACGTTTGCGGAGCCAGCCAACGAGCGTTGTGATTTTGTTGCCGTTCTCATCGACCAGCAGCGGGCTCAACGGCCGGGTGGGGATCTTCGTATTGGCCGCGACGACCGGCACCGTCTTGGGCGGCGTTTGTACCTCGGCCAGCCAGGGAACTTCTTTGCTCGTCTGTCCGGCCATGGCTGTTTGTCCAAACATCGGCAGCGAACAACCGGCCAGGGCCGAACCGAGAAAACCACGTCGCGAAATGCTAAACCGTTTCATCCGAGAACTCCCATGCATGTGATTGCGTCACCACCCAACATCATATCACAATCGAAACCGCATGCCACACTTGCATTCACGCTGGCGCGAGAGTAAATTGACGGCGGAGTGCAACTGCCAGGTCCGTAGGTTATGCTTCAGCATAACACGCCGCTGGAGTCCGTTATGCTGAAGCATAACCTACGCAACTATCACCAGAAAGCGAGGATTCGCGTGAAACGTTACAACTCGATTGCCAAATTCGGGATTCTCTTAATCGGCGCGTTGCTGGCAAGTGCCGCTGCCGCTCGGGCCGAGGTCGTGCGGATGCAAATCGACGAAAGGGCGCCGTTTGCCGAAGGCCGTTCGTTCGGACGGAGCGGTTCGTACGAGAAGGTGTCGGGCCGGCTCTTCTTCGAACTCGATCCCGACAGCCCGGCCAACAGCCGAATTACCGACATCCAACTGGCGCCTCGCAACGAGCGCGGCAAGGTCGAGTTCTGGACCGACTTCTTCATCTTGAAGCCCACCGATCCCAGCCGGGGCAATCGACGCATCCTTTACGACGTACACAACCGGGGCAACAAGCTGGCCGTCTGGACGTTCAACGGCGTGCGAAGCAATAACCCCACCAGTCTGGCCGACGCCGGCAACGGGTTTTTGATGCGGCATGGCTATACGATCGTCTGGTCGGGCTGGAACGGCGACGTTATGCCCGACGGCAACGATCGGCTCATCGCCGGGCTGCCGATTGCCCGGGAGAACGGGCAAGAGATAGTCGGCCGCATCCATGCCGAAATCTGCCGCAACGAAAAGGTCTTCAGCCAGCCCATCTTCCACGACCAGTGGAGCACGTCGCGAGTCTACCCGGCGGTCAATGTCGACAACTCGACCGCCACGCTCACGATGCGACCCACCCGAGCCGAGCCGGCGGCCGAGGTTCCTCGCGACCAATGGGCGTTCGCCCGGCTCGAGGACGGCAAGCCGATCGCCGACCCGACCCATCTGCACATTAAGCAAGGGCTCAAGCCGGGTTGGCTATACGAGTTGACTTACACGGCCAAAAACCCCCGCGTAACCGGCCTGGGGTTCGCCTCCATTCGCGACTGCGTTTCCTTCTTCCGCTACTCGCAAGAGGACGCCCGGGGCGTGGCCAACCCGCTGGGCCGCTCGATCGAGAAGGCTTACATTTTCGGCATCTCGCAGTCGGGCCGCGTTATCCATCACTTCATCCACGAAGGACTCAACACCAACCAGAACGAGCAAATCGTCTTCGACGCCGCGCTGATCCACGTTGCCGGGGCCGGGAAAGGAGTCTTCAACCACCGCTTCGGAATGACCACGCTCTACGGAACCTACCACCAGAACAACCTGGCCCCGTCGGAATTCTTCCCCTTCACGCCCATGCCGCAAAAAGATCCGATCACCGGCCAGGCGGGCAGCACGCTCGATAGGGCACGCGCCAAGGGGCAGGTGCCCAAAATGATCTTCACGCAATCGTCGAGCGAGTACTGGTCCCGAGGCGGATCGCTGCTGCACACCGACGTCGAGGGGCGACAAGACCTCAAACTCGATCCGAACATGCGAGTCTATCTGATCGCCGGCGCCCAACACCTGGGCGGCGGGGAACCGACCAAGGGCATCTGCCAGCAGCCGCGCAACGTGCTCGACGATCGTGGGCCGGTGTTGAGGGCGATGCTCGTGGCGCTCGATCGTTGGGCCGGCGGACTGAAGGAGCCGCCGCCGAGCAGATATCCCCGAATCGCCGACGGCACGTTGGTCGATTTGGCCACGTTCCGCAAACAGTTCCCCAAGATGCCCGACATCAGCCCGCCGACCGCTTACTATGCGCCCCGCCGACTGGACCCCGGCCCGCGCTGGTTTACGCAGGGGATTGCCGACAACGTGCCGCCGAAGGTCGGCCCGGCCTACCGCACGTTGATTCCGGCCGTCGACGCCGACGGCAACGATCTGGCCGGCATCCGATTGCCCGACGTTGCCGTGCCGCTGGGTACCTTTGCCGGCTGGAACCTCCGCGCGGCGGAGTACGGCAACCCGGGAATCCTGGCCGGACTGAACGGAATGTATCTGCCGTTGGCGCTAACGGCCAAGGAACGGCACAAGTTGGGCGACCCGCGACCGTCGGTTCTGGAACGCTACCCCACTCGCGACGTCTACCTGGCCCTGGTTGCCGAAGCCGCCCTGAAGCTCAATCAAGAAGGCTTCCTGCTGGATGCGGACCTGGTCGAGATACTCAATCGGGCAGCGGCCAGAAAACTGTGGGGCGAGAAGTGAGGGCAAAGCGGAAAGCGGAAAGGGGAAAGGGCAGAGCGGAAAGCCGAAAGCCGAAAGCGGAGCCGGGCGGAGTAAATTGTAGAGGACGTTGGGGTAGCGTGCTGTCACTCGCGTTTCTTCGGGAACGCGGAATTTCCCCTCAACGTTTCTCCCCGCTCCGCTTTCCCCTTTCCGCTTTCCCTTATCCTTCACTCTCCCAGTCGGTTGCCCGGACGGTTTGCAGGAAACCTATCGAGACGGTTTTGTCTTTTAGGGTTGCGGTGGAGAAGAGGATGTAGTTGTGGTACTCCAGTGGCAGGACATCCAGTTTACCCAGCACGCCGCCGGCAATCCGACCCATTAGTCCGTCGATTCCGGCATGATTCGGCATCTTGTCGCAGACCACCTTCTCGTGAGCCTCTTTGCCGGGATTAGTAAAGGCCAGCACGATACTGCCCACCAGTATCAGCAGAAAACCGATTCTGAACATCGTTTCGACTCCTTCCGACCGTGATCGTTCGCCAGGCTTTGCGGCAGCGTTTTGTCGACAGAATGTGTCATATACCAGATTCCGACCCGGCGGACAACGTCAAGCCTGGTAGCTGAATTCGCAAGAATTCAGATGGACTGGCGTCGCGGGCTGAATTCTTGCGAATTCAGCTACTCAGTTGGCAGCCTGCCGCGGGTCAAGGCGCAAGTAGCGTTCGATGGCCAGGCCAAGCTGCCGGCCGAGTTGGCGGTAGCCTTCGGTGGTGCCGTGCGGCGCGTTCCAGGCTGTCTCCAGGCAGACGGAGACCACGTGCTCGGAGGTGTTGGCCGAAACCCAGTTGCTACTGATCCGCTCCCAGGCCGGATCGTATGACTTGCCGGTCGTGCGGACCTTTCTGTCCAGCTTTTGTGGGCCGACTATCTCCGCCCGAGAAGCCGCGATGAAGCGATCCAGGTTCGAGCGTCTCCGGCCGGTCAGCATGTCGGCTGGCGCGGTGAAAAAGAACGGTTGCTTGCTGTCGGCGCCGGGGTTGTGCAGGTCGAGGAACAGGTCGAACCGGCCGGCTTCGTCCATCTGTTTGATCCGCTCGATTGCCGCCCGAACCGAGTGCCAGTGTGGCTTTTCACCCCAGTCGCGATTGTGATCGTGCGGTTTCTGGCACTTGCCGCCGGCGCCGATGAAGGTGTTGTCGATATCCATGATCGGCACCAGCGTGATCCGCGACTTCTTGCGGAGCGCTCCGGCGCGGGGATCGTCGGAGACAAGCCACTCGATCAGACCCCGGCAGGTCCAGCTCGAGCCGCTCTCCCAGGCGTGCTGGCGGGCTTCTATCCAGATGCCGAACCGCTCGGCGTCATCGGCTCCTTCCTGGCAGATGCACAGAGCGGGCGTGGGCCGGCCGGCTCGGGTGCGGCACAACTCGAACGAAGTCGCATACGGGCTGGACTTCGCCACGCGCTTGACCAAGGCGGCCGCATCGCTGGGCACTAGCGGTGGGCCCCAGGCGAACCAAGCCTCGCTTGCGTCGACCTTGTGCCGGTAGGTGATTCGCTTACCCGACCGCTTGCCGGGCTCTGTCTGCAACCAGTGCTTGTTGTCGACGCTGACGGCCGCCCGATCCGGCGTTGCCCAGGGCGCTTTGCCAACGTCGAGTGAGATCGTTTCGCCGGGCGTGATGCCGGAAATCTTCACGTACCACCAGCAGTCCCACCCGCGGTCTTTGTGCGGAGTTGGCAGCAGTCGCACCAGCCGCTGCTGCCCGTCGATCGACTCGACCTTGCCCGACCCGCCTTCAAAATCGCAGTCGCAGCGCAGCTCCGCCGCCGGAACGGCACCAATTGCCAAGGCCACGCCAATAAGTGCCGCCGTTACGGTTGCTGTCTTCATTTTGATTCACACTCCTTCTTGCAGTAGCTGGATTCGCAAGAAGTGGGTATCCACTTCCCTCAAGTAGCCACTATATGTTGTGGTTTGGTTTGATCAGTGTCTTGTAGGGTGCCGGATCGATCGCCACGGCCTGTTCCGTAAGGCGGAAGAACAGCTTTCCGCGGGATTTGGATTTGCGGCGGTTGAATCGAAACGTGAATTCGTCCAGGTAGTACGGTAGATGGTCGGGCGAAACGGAGCCCTGATGAGTCCCCAGCAGCCAGCGTTTCAGCAGCGACGCAATCCGGTGGACCCCCGAAAGCAATTCGGACGGCTCCTTGGAACCGCGCTGCTGAAGGATACGATCGTGGACGTAACTGCGGTCTTCCAGAGGGTTCATCCGGTTGAAGCGTAGCTGGGCCACGGGATCGCCAACATTAGGGTGCGTTTTCAGAACAAAGGGGACTGAAAAAGCGAAAGGGCCGCGGTTCCAAATGGAAAATACGACCCTTCCCTTCGTTCGATCGGGTTACTCGCCAGCAGAGCCCGACTGACTGG
>CAZDHN010000491.1:0-5112 GCA_964505115.1 uncultured Planctomycetaceae bacterium | reverse complement strand
CCTTGCCACGACAGAACTTACGACCTCTCGTAACGATGTTGGTGAGAAATACGGGTTAACCCAGCATGAAAATCCGCAACCGGCGTTCGCGCTAAGTGACTGGCGACCGAATGGGGCAGGGCGGGGGGGTGAGGAAAGATAGGCGAGACTCTGCCGAAAAAAACGGCCAAATTCTGGCCCATCCCCCCTCGGCAAGCCGGGTAGCGAACTGGTAAGATCAACCGGCAAACCACGGACGGTTAAGCTAATTCCAGGAAAATCCGGAAAAGGGCTATTGCACCGGCTAGTGAACATCGATATACTGATCGGGTGTTCACTCATGTCTCTTGCAGGAAAAGGATTGTGCCCATGGTCGCCACCGCCACACTCACCGCCACAGCCAACAGCAAACCGAAGAAAAACATGGCTAAGAAAACAACACAACAGAGCAAGCCGGCCGCCAAAGATCGGGCTGCCGCTGTCATGGACTCCAACCCGACGCTGAAAAACACGGTCGCCCAAATCGAGAAACAGTTCGGCGAAGGCGCCATCATGCCGCTGGGTGCCGAGCAGCCGGGCGGAATACCCGGCATTTCGACCGGTAGCCTTTCGCTGGACATGGCCTTGGGCGGTCAGGGGATTCCCCGCGCACGCGTGGCCGAGATTTTTGGGCCCGAGTCCAGCGGCAAAACCACCTTGGCCCTGCACGTGATTGCCGAGGCACAGAAGCTCGGCGGCATCGCCGCCTTTATCGACGCCGAACACGCCTTGGACCCAAGTTGGGCCAAGAAGCTGGGCGTCGACCTGGAAACGCTGCTGGTCAGCCAGCCGGGCAGCGGCGAGGAGGCCATGCAAATCACCGAGATGCTCATCCGCTCCAACGCCGTCGACGTGATCGTCATCGACTCGGTGGCCGCCTTGGTCCCCAAAAAGGAACTTGAAGGCGAGATCGGCGATACGCACGTCGGCCTGCAGGCCCGCCTGATGAGCCAATCGATGCGGAAGCTCACCGGCGCTATCTCCAAAAGCAAGACCTCGGTAATCTTTATCAACCAAATCCGCGAGAAGATTGGCGTGATGTTCGGCAGCCCCGAGACCACGCCCGGCGGTCGGGCGCTGAAGTTCTACAGTTCCTGCCGGATCGACGTGCGACGGATCGGCCAGCTCAAAGACGGCGAGGTGGTGATCGGCCAGAGAGTCAAGGCCAAGGTCGTCAAGAACAAGGTGGCGCCGCCCTTCCGCGTGGCCGAGTTCGACATGATGCACACCGACGGCATCAGCCTCGAAGGCGACGTGCTCGATCTGGCCTTGGCCGCCCGGCTGATTACCCGAACCGGCGCCTGGTTCCGCTACGGAGAAGAGCAACTCGGCCAGGGCCGCGAAAAAGTCCGCCAGCACCTCAAGGAGAACCCCAAGCTGGTCAAGGAACTCCGCGAAAAGTTACAATCGGCCGAGTAGCCCAAGATATAAAGCCGCGACCGTTGGTCGCGCACGGAACGGCACAACGCGGCTGGCGGAGCCCTTCAGCGCGACCAACGGTCGCGGCTTTATAACGCCATCACCCGAGCGGTCTTATGCGCCTTCGCGTGCCAACCGGTTAAGTACCTCGATGCCGCGCTGGATTACCGAATCGTCGGCCGCGTAAGAGATACGGAAGTGCGTGTCCTGGGCGCCGAAGACACTGCCGGGAATAATCAGCAATCGGTGCTCGGTGATCGCCTTCTCGACGAACTCGGTAGCGGTCCCCCACGGCGCGCGTGGGAACGCATAAAAAGCGCCGCCCGGCCGGGCCAACTCGTAATTCTCGGCCAGGCCGTCGACCAGCATGTCGCGCTTGCGGCCATAGTCGGCGAAATGGCTGCCCATGTCCACATCCATGGCAACGGCGCCCGCCCATTGCATGGGTTGCGGCGCACAAACGAAACTGTACTGCTGCAGCTTAATCATCTCCCGGATGATCGACGCCGGCCCGTGCGTAAAACCCAGCCGCCAGCCGGGCATGCCGTGGCTCTTGCTGAACCCGTCGACCACCAGCGTCTTCGGATTGAACTCGGCCGGCGAAACGAACGGCTCGTCGTAGCAGAAGTCGCGGTAGATCTCGTCGCTTATCAGCACAATGTCGTGCCGGGCGGCCAACTCGGCCAGGCCCTTGATCTCTTCGCGAGTGGCAACCACGCCGGTCGGGTTGCAGGGGCTGTTGAAGACGATCGCCTTGGTGCGCGGAGTGATGGCGGCCGCGACCCGATCCAGGTCGATGTGAAAGTCGGGGTAAGTATCGATCGAAACGACTTTCGCTCCGGACACGCCGGCCAGGGCGTCGTACATCACGAAGCAGGGATCGAAGACAATCACCTCGTCGCCCGGGTTGACCAACACCAGCATGGCCAGCACCAACCCGCCGCTGGTCCCGCTGGTAACGAACACCTGCCGATCATCGTGCGAGTATTGCTCGTCGACGCGTGCCTGAAGCTTATCCCTAAGCACGGGCATCCCTTGCGACAGGGCGTAGCCGTTTTTGCCGCTCTGGATCGCCTCGATAGCAGCCTTTTTTACCTCTTCCGGCACATCGAAATCCGGCTGGCCGATCGATAGGTCGATCCGATCGGTCAGCTTGGCCCCCAACTCGAAAACTCGGCGAATGCCCGAGGTGTCGAAACACTTGGTTCGTTCGGCAATCCAATGATCTGACATGATGACTGGTTCCTGTTGACAATAATGGGAGTCTTGTAGGTTATGCTTCAGCATAACGGCCGACCGGATCGGTGATTCGTTATGCTGAAGCATAACCTACGACTGTTTCGGGGGCGACGAAAGGGGATAGGTCCATGTTTTCGGCCAACGATGGACCCAAGAATGCATCCATCGGCCGAAAAATGGACCAGTCCCCAGCGTAGCGTTATTCTACGCCAGCGTGGCTCGGGCGTCGAGCACTTCGGACAACGGGCGGTCGGACTGACTGAGGATTTCCAAAAGCAGCGTGATGGTAACAAGCGAGTCGGGCAGGGGGGAGCCGCCCAAGACATGCCAAAAACATCCACTGGGACCGCCGCCAATCGACGCCTTGCCGGCTTTCATCGCCCGATACATCTCCGCGCGACGCGCGTCGGCCACGATTGGCTCGGCACCCAACCGGCGAATCTTCTCAATCAGTGCTGGAGATGTCGCGTCTTCCAACACGATCTTCGCGCCGGACCGCCTCCCGATAAGGTGCTCGGCAGCCTGTTGAAAAAGACCCTCGCCGGCAATTTGGGTGCCACTGCTGGCTTGCCCAGCAGTGTTTTGGTGGAGTTTGTGCTTCGCACTGCTGGGCAAGCCAGCAGTGGCGCCCTTTTTTAACGGGCTACTAACGATATGCTCGGCCAATAGCAACAGCAACCGCTGGCAGGGCAGGGGGGCGCCCCGTTCGTCGAACGCCCGACATTGCTGGCCGTCGTCGTCGATCCGCACGCCAAAATGAGCCTGCTCGGCACGCACCCGATCAACGATACCCCGGTCGTCCGCTCGGTCGCCGGTCGTCGGGCAAGTGACAACCCGGCAGGCGAGTTGCCCCGTCAGCCGGTCGAGGTATCCCAACAACGGGCGGCAGGTGCTTTGGACCACGATCCGCAACGGCCGCAGCGCGTGATAGTGTTCGGCAAAGGCGGCCAGATAAGCGCCATCCACCGGCAGACGTCGCAGCGAGCCGCGGCTTCTCGTCGGCCGGTCGGGTCCGACGAGAAACAACCGTCGGATCGCGTCCAACGGACCGCCGGTCGAAAGCGGCTGGGCACCGTCGGCCCAAAACTTTAACCCCACGGTTTGCGACCGACCGTCATGGCTGCCGACCAGCAACCCGCCGCTGCAATCGAGATGCTCGATGGCAAAAGCCATGCAAGGCGCGCTGGCCTGGCCGACATCGATCACGTGGCAGCCGGCCCAACGAAGCCCTTCGGCCGCGGCAACCACCAACTCGGGGGCGAGCGGGCGGCCATCGCCGGCAACGGCGGCCACCGGCGACTCAGCATCGCCCGGCTGCCGGTTCCTCAAAAAAACGCCCAACGCGGCGGCCAACTCTTGGGCGGTCGCCGGCGAGAGGTCGTTCAGATAAACGCCGGCGGCACCCTCACGATAGAACAGTGTTTGCGACTGCCCTCGGGACCGGGTTTCCTCGATCAGCCGCAGCCGCCGGGCGGAAAGCGTTCCCGTTTCGTCACGATGCGGACACTGGCGACACCCCGGATATCCCCCGGCCAAGCGCCCCAAGTGTACCGCTCGGCTAATCGGATACCGCTGGCGCGGGCAGAAATACTCGACCGTCTGTTCGTCTAGCTCATGCATCCGTAACACCGTCCGACGGGGCAGGGCAGGGGGGCGCACTTTAGACTCCCGAGCCCCCTCGGGTCAAGAGCAGACGATTGTTTCGCAAGCTATCGCCTAGCGAGGCAGGGCCTCGGACCAATCGGTGCTACCGCGCCAAGGCAAGAACCCGCTCCCGTTGGTCGCCAAAACTTGACTCATTGGAGAATGTGGAATGTGGGGTCAGAGCGTCGTTAGTCGTTAGCGATAGTCAGACTAACGTCTAACGGCGCTCTGACCCCATTTACTCCATTTACACTGACCCCATTTACACAACTCAATGAACCAGTTCTCGCTTTTTCGACTTGTTGGGCCGAACAGGCACTACCTTGAATCGCACGCCCGCATTGTTCTGCAGATAATGAGTTACGCTGAAGAGGTTCTTCGCGTTCGGGTTCCCGTCCTGACCAAGCATTCTCATTAGGCTCTTGGGGGACTTTTCAACGGCCTTTCCGACGGCCTCGAAGCCCACGGTTGCGTTGATGTAGTCACGGAGGAGGATTTTCGCGACTTCGAGTTCTCCACGAACAACAGCCTCCAACGCTTCCGTTAAGAGCCCGTTACGGAATTCTGGATCACGATCAGCTCGGTCCTTTACGGTTTCTTTGAAATCTCGTGTAAGTGGCATCACCTTCTCCTTGTTTTCATTCTTCACGCCTTCCCTTTGCCTTCCTGCTCTTTCGGCTTCTGTTTCTTGCGTTTTTTGTACTCAGATTCACACCGGATACCCGCCTCGATAGTCTGGATGGGTGCTCGTACAATATGATGTTTATACCGCTTGGGATGTGTATCCGTATT
>CAZDHN010000490.1:0-5113 GCA_964505115.1 uncultured Planctomycetaceae bacterium | reverse complement strand
AATCCATAGTGCCAGCTTTGCTATCATTCTCTCCTGCAAATCTGAAACGCTCCCGACCGGAGGTGTGACCGCCGTCGCCGGCAACATCGTCGTCAATGGCGCAAAGCTGCACTGGAGCGGCGACAATCAGGTCGCCAACACGGCGAGCATTACCCTCAACTCCGGCACGTTAGAGACCAAAACCGACACCGTGGCAAACGTGACGATCAACGGCACGAACAGCGACCGAACCACCTGGATCCACAAGTTGACGATTACCGACACGTTGAAGATTGCTGGCGGCACGCCGTACCTCGGAAGTACTTCCACGACGACCGCCAACAAGGTGGTAATGACCACCGGCGGCGAAATCGAAATGGCCGCGCACTCCGGCGACACGACGATGAACATCGGCAGCGGTGGGCTGAGCATGTCCGACGCCGTGTGGCACCTGGGCATCTCGTCACTGAATTCGCCAAAGACGGCCCTGATCAACCTCGATGGCGACTTCGAAGGCAGTGGCACCAACCGCATCAAATACTACACCACGGACGGCCCCCGGTTGCTCGACCTCAAGGACGCTACCCGCACCTTCGACATCACCAACGGCACGACGACGATTGATGCGACCATCCAGAACGGCGGCCTGATCAAGGACGGCGACGGTACGCTGGTCCTCAAGGGTACATTGCCCCTCAAGGGTGAGAACATCTATGCGGGCGACACCACGGTCCAGGCCGGCACGCTATTGGTCAACGGCACACACACCGCGGGCGGCGACTATGAAGTGCAAGCCGGCGCCACGCTCGGCGGAACCGGTACGATCGGCGCCCTGATCGACGTGCTCGACGACGGTATCCTCGCGCCGGGTGCCAGCACCGGCACGCTGTACACGGACGATATCGAGTTCTCTTCGGGCTCCTTCTTCGACGTGGAGATCGGCGGCCCCAACGCCGGCGCGGAGGTCGATGGTTACGATCAACTCGCCGTTTCCGGCACGGTAGATCTCGGTGGCGCTACACTCAACCTGTCGCTGTTGGACGGTTATCTTCCCGGCGTGGGCGACGCTTTCTATCTGCTGGTGAAGGACGACACGGAATACATCACTGGCACGTTCACCTTCAACGGGGATTCGCTGGACGAAGGCGAGCAAATTAACTTAGGCAGCACGTTGTTCCTGGCCACCTACCGGGCCGACTGGCTCAGCGGCGCGCCGAGCGGCGGCAACGACTTCGCCCTGATGGCCGTACCCGAGCCCTCTACCTTCCTGCTCGCCGCCCTCGGCCTGCTGGGGCTCCTGTTCCGCGGCCGGCGGCGCAAGCGGACAGCGTAGATGGATATAACAGCCCGTTGAAAAAGTCCGTTGCCGGCGATCAGGGTGCCACTGCTGGCTTGCCCAGCAGTGTTTTGCGGGGTTTGTGCTTCGCACTGCTGGGCAAGCCAGCAGTGGCACCCTTTTTCAACGGGCGGCGGAGCGGAACTGCACGCCCGAGTTTCCGCCTTCAAGGAATTTGTATTGCAGCCTCAGAATGAAGTTGCCGAACTCCTTGACAGGGGACGAGGACGGGACTATATATAGGCCCATAAGGTCCGACTTGGCGATAATGGCGGCTGGCCCCAGAGTGCAAGGAGACAAGTCATGCTCGACAGAAACCGGTTGCTTGCCAAGTGTCTGTATACATTATTGATTGCGTTGATGGCAGCGCGAGCACAAGCGTCGGAGGCGGGAGTCGCCTCACCGGTTCTCGGTGACGAGGCGCAAGCCTGGGTCCGCTGGGTGATTCCACTGCCACACGAAGTTGTGATAAAGCGCAAGGTCACCGTGCCGGCCGGCCAGATTGCCATCACCGTCTCGCCGGATGCCGGACTGCTCGAGCAGTGCGCGGCCGAGGAATTGGCCCAGGCCCTGGGCAAGCAGGACGGAGTCCGCGTGCCGATCGCCAAGAAGAGCCAGCCGAAGGCGGCGCTGGAGATTCTCCTGGGCACTTGCGGGAAGGATGGCAAGCTGGCGGGGCGCGCCGTGCCCGGCGCTGGGAGGTTGCATAGTCTGCCTTGCGCGGAACAGGCCTATCGCATCGTGCCCTTGGACGCCCGCACGCTGGCCCTGGTGGGCACGCGCGCGGAGGGCGTGTATTATGCGGCGAAGACCCTCAAACAGTTGCTCTCGGCCCCTATTTGCCGTGCCGCCGGGCAGGCGATGTGTTCCATTCCGATGGCGGAGATCACCGATTGGCCCGATCTGGCCGAGCGGGGTCTCTGGGGCGGCGGCGGCGACGGCGACGCCGACGAGGACATCGAGTGGTTGGCCGAGCGGAAGATGAATCTGTTGGAGGCGCACGCCACGTTGTCGGTCGACAAGGATGGGCATGGCGTGGCCACCTTCCCGGAGCAGTTGCTCAAGCGGGCCCAGCGCAACGCCCTGACGATGGTGCCCATCATCCACCACCTGGAGCAACTGCCGCCCGAGATCTTCCTCCGCTGCCCGGAGCTTCGCGCCGTGGGCGACCCTAAGGCGTGGCGTCGCGTGGGCAACGTGTATCCGGCCTGTTTCTCGCAACCCAAGATGGCGGAGATACTTGCCGATTGGCTGAAGTGCCTGGCCGGGTATCCCACGGTGAAGGCCGTGAACATCTGGCTGGCGGAGTGCAATGTGCCCTGCCTTTGTGAGAAATGCAAGGCTGAGAATTTCTTCCTCCTGCAGACCCAAGTGGCGGTTCGGGCGTGGGAGTCCGCCCGGAAGGTCAAGCCCGGTCTGCGTCTGCGGATCCTCCTGACCCAGGCGAGCTACAAGTGGAACGCCCAGATCCTGGCCGCCGTGCCGCCGGAAGTCGAGGTGATCTACTACGACGGCAGCCGCACCTACAATGCATCACGCGAGCCGATGATCTACCCGCTTCTGGAAGACTACGCCGCACGGGGCCGCTGGCTGGGCTGCTACCCGCAGTTGATGGCCTCCTGGCGCCTGGTCTGTCCCTGGTCGGGGCCGCAATTCGTCAAGGCCATGATGACGGAGTTCGTCGACAAACGTCTGCGCTGCTTGTGCGCCTACACCGCGCCCTCCAATCGCTTCCACGAGTTCAACGTCACGGCCGCCGCCGAATGGTCGTGGAATGTGCGCGGTCGTAGCGAACGCGAGTTCTCCCTGGCCTGGGCCACGCGCCAGGGCCTCTCGGATCCGGAAAAGGCGGCCGATTGGGCCGTCACCCTGGGACCCGTGAGCTGGGACGTGTACGGCGGCCGGGTGCCCCATGGATGGCTTCATGGCAACGCGGGTGCGGCGATCCGACCTGGCAAGCGGCCGGCCCTGGGCAGCGGCGTCTTCAGGTATTTCCCCACCCCCGAGCATTTTGATGAAGACCTCGCCGCCTGCCGGCGCGCGATGCAGCTTGCCCAAGAGATCAAGTCTCCCGCACTGATCGAGGAAACCCGTGCCATCCGCGGAATGGTGGAAATGCTCAAAGGCATCTACATGATTGCCGACGCCGGCGCGGCTGGAAAACGGATGACCCCGGACCAGCGACAGCGGGCGGCAGCCGGTCTGGCCTTGGCGGAGCGCGGAAGCCGCGACGCTCATGACGGTATGGCGGCCTGGGGCACGGCGATGGCCGAGCAGTGCGGCTCGAAAACGCTCAACCATCATCGCAACTTCCGCGACGCCGTGGCATGCGTGGAACGGGCCATGACCGACGTCAGCGACGCGGCGGCGACCGTGGGCGTCTCCGACCCCGGCCGCGTTTATCGTGCGGGCCGCATCGGCGGTTGGACAACCGAGGACTTCACCACGGGACCGGCCCAACGCAAAACCTGGGAAGTTACCAAACCCCTCAGCGAGCCGGGGCACTACCAAGTCGTCTTCCGCCATGATTCGGGCGGACAGCCCGCGCGAATCAAGCGGGTCGCACTGGTCTGGGCGCCGGCCGGCAACCCGGCCCAGAAGACCGAACTGTCCCGCGACGAGCACGAGGGCCTCACCGGACGTCAGGCCAAGAACAACGCCTACGAAGTCTCTCTCGACCAGCGAGATCCGGGCCGGCGTTACTTCCTCGTGGTCGATCTTGAGGGCATCGCCCGCAATGCCCCGCCGGAGCTGTCACGCTGCGTTGGACATGCCGAGATGAAAAAGGTTCGGGCGACGGACGCCGAGGCCGCGGCCCTGCGCGACAAGAGCTGGACCTGGGGTTACGTCAGCCGGGGAGCATTGCCCGCCAAGGTGCCGTTCATCAGCGATCCGGGCAGTCCGCCGTTTGACGGCAAATCCACGTGCAGCCTGGAGAGCGGAGCCGCATTGCTGGGAACGCCCAACGTCGTCTTCATGAACAGCAACCACGACCATCCATGAGGCCCTCAAGAGCGCCAACCCGGCGTTGCGATTGTACGTGGTGCGTTACACGCGGCAGGATCAAAAGGAGTTGATCCCGTGCGGTCAAAATACTCAGCCGAACTGCAAGTACCAGTCGGCACGGAGCTTACGAACGTGCCTTGCAGGCCTATTTCGGCCGGTTGACAGTGGCCGGCAGCCATCCGATGCTGGAGTTCTCACCCCCTCGACTCTAGCGCCGGTGATTCATGACCTCCATTCTCCAACCGTGGCAACTCTTGTTCATGATTCTGGCTGGTTGGGTCAATCGAGAGCAGCAGGAGACGATTGAATACCTCCGGACTGAAAACCAAGTCCTGCGAGAAAAGCTTGGCAAGAAGCGGATTCTGCTCAGCGATGACCAGCGCCGACGGCTTGCCGTAAAGGGCAAGATGCTTGGACGAAAGAGGCTCCAGGAGATCGGAACGCTATTTACGCCGGACACGATCTTACGCTGGCATCGAAAGCTGGTCGCCAAGAAATGGGACTATTCTGATAGACGAAAGAAGAGAGCGGGCAGGCCGCCCGTGAGCGAAAAGATTGAACAATTGGTCCTTCGTATTGCACAGGAAAACCCGGCGTGGGGCTACGACAGGATTCAAGGCGCCGTGGCCAACCTGGGACACGAGGCATCCGACCAGACAGTCGGCAATATCCTCACGAGACACGGCATCGAACCGGCGCCGGACCGCAAGCGGCAAACGACTTGGAAAACGTTCATCAAAGCCCATTGGGATGTGCTGGCATCCATCGACTTTACGACCATCGAAGTCTGGA
>CAZDHN010000489.1:0-5130 GCA_964505115.1 uncultured Planctomycetaceae bacterium | reverse complement strand
TCCGCGCCGCCGAAGAAGCCGTCTTCGATCCAGATCGGTTTGTATCCCCGATCCACGACAAAACGGAAGGCCGTCGCCCAACGCTCGTAATTGTCCGGAACGAAGTTCTTGTAGAAGGGCCACCAATACTGCTCGTGCCCCGCGATATTGACCAAATGACTCGTGGCGGGAGCCGCGATCCGGCTGAGAATGCTCGGACCCATCTTATCCACCGGAGTCCACTCGCAAGTTGAACCGGTCCAACCACTGTAGAAGATCAGGCCGCTATCAAAATGCATCCAGCCCTGATTGTCATGGAGATACTCGAGTATCTTGTCGGGAAGATGATAATCACAGAGCCTCGGCTTCGTTGAGCCGGGTTTTCTTCCTCTTGTTTGCAACATCTTCACTCCGCGGTCGGCAAGGACTTTGTAACAGTCCGGCGGGACATCCGCAAAGTGGATCTGCAGCCCGGCGGTGTAGGCGGAACCGGCAATCCGTTTCAGTTCCCGAGCGACCAGATCAAAATCGGCGGCGAGTTTGTCCGAGGTCGCGTTCTTGTACGGCTTGGGCGGAAATTCGTTCTCCGAATGAAACGCCAGCCGCAGCCAGTGTGCGTTGTCCTCGAATTCCGATTTGTATTTATCGGGAAACATTGAAAGCCGGAAATCCCGCTCCGGTGTTGTATTGAAACAATTCAGATTGATCTTGGCGCCGAAGTCGCGGTGCAGTTGGCGAAGCTTCGCCAGGTAGAAACAATCGAAAATGCTCTTGTACTTCTTCTTGAGAATGTCGCGGAAGAAGAAACTGTGATCGTCGATATAGGTGCGAAAACGTTTATACGAGTTTTTCGCCCAAACGGCCCGGGTGCGGATCTCCCGGGCCGCGCCGTTGAGCGTTGTGCGGGCTTTGATCTCCGTGATCCGGTCTTTCAGCAGGGCGGTTCCGCGAAAGGCGCCGTTCTGTATCTCCACCGGAAACTTCCGCCCATCGGTCGTGAAGACTTCAAGCTTAGCGCCCGGCGGCACGGAGCCGGCAACTTGCACCTTCAGCATCTTCTTGCCGTCCACCCCTGTTTCCGTTCCCAGAACGGGCGGGCCGCACTCCTCGTGGATGACGCCGCCGTCAAACGGTTGGCTGAAACAGAAGTCTTTTGCAGATTCTCCGTCTTCCGCACTGGCTCCATCTTCGGCGGCGTTCACTGTATGACAAACACTCTCCAAAGAGCCCGCGGCGACAGCGACCGTCCCCAAAAAAGCGCGTCGTGATGTTTGTCCAGGATTCTGCTTTTCCATGATATCAGCCTTTCCTCTCGGTATGTTTTGCGACAATTCTGATTCAACGAACCGATATTTCCCATCTACGGTGAACGTGAAGACGCTCCAGGTCTTTTATGGCCAGGTTCATGATGGTAGACTTCAAGCCCACCGCCTATTGACCCTTGCATGGTCAATGATCCAGGGCGAAGCCCGGTTCCCTGGCGGGACCCCCTTGAGTCGCGCATTAGCCATGCAAGAATCAATAGTTGCTTTGCCCCGCGGAGCGATGACGCAGGCCACGCCCAAACAGTTTCGCGCTTGGCTTGGAATCGTCGACGGCCGCCTGACCGGCAAGGAAAACGTATCGCACGCCCGTGGCGTATTCTTGCGGCTTGGCAAACGTTGCCTGGTCGCGATAGGTGGCCGGGTCGAAGACCACAATGTCGGCGTGATAGCCGGGACGCAGGTAACCGAAAATGATCAACCATCAAAGCGTCTCCTGATCACAGGTGGGCACGGAGTGGAAAACGGCATCAAGCATAGACGCGCCCGTGGCCGCTGTCAAGAATATCGGACACGCGCCAAAACATGGGGACGAGGGGCGCGGCGTTGCAACAACGGACTTTCTTGCTTGTTGGCGTGCGATCTGCTAGATTGACTTGCGTACGAGGGGCGGCGCGCGGGTATTGGTTGTGGGGAGCAAGCGGATAACCCACTCGGTTCATTCACCAGATCCCCAATTCGCCGTTCGATTATTATGGCCATCCCGCAAAGCAATATCATCGGTCCGGAAGGCGGACAGATACTGGTGGACAAAACCGTGGAGATCACTAATGAACTGTGGAAGTAATCTGTTCAGAACACTATCTTGCGTGGCATCGGTTTTCCTGATCATTGCGGCGATCGCTTCTCTCGTGACGGCGCGGGCGCCGGGCAAACCAGCCAAACCGGCGCGGTGGGGGCGTCCCACGGCGGAGGAGGTCTCACGCCAGTTTATCGCGCGGCATCCGAAGCCGAGGGATGAGGCGGAGAAACGCATCATTGCGGTCATGGATGATATGTTCGCGAACCAATCGCGGGGGATGGGGAATATTTTGCCCGAGGACGGTCGGCTGATGCGAATGCTGACCGAATCCCTGGAAGCCAAGCATGTCGTCGAACTCGGCACCTCTAACGGTTATTCCTCCCTGTGGTTCTGCCTGGCGCTGCGATCCACCGGCGGCAAACTCACGACGCATGAACTCGCCCCGGATCGGATCGCGTTGGCCCGGAACAACTTCAAGCGGGCGGGCGTCGAGGGCCTAATAACGCTCGTCGAGGGCGACGCCCACCGGACGATCAAGCGGTTGGTCGGCCCGATTGACGTTGTGCTGCTCGATGCCGAGAAGGAGGGCTTTGTCGACTATCTGAACAAGCTGCTTCCAATGGTGCGGCCCGGTGGTTTGATCATTGCCCATGACTCGTCCGGCGAAGCCCACAAAATGACTGACTACTTCAAAGCTATCGCCGCGCATCCCGACCTGGAGTCCGTCATGGTGGACGCTTCCCGTTGGGGAATGTGCATTACCCGGAAGATGAGATAGCGAGTTTTTGCGTGGCGGGAAATTGCTCCCGTTTTCAAGCGGATATTGCCGGTGTCACTTGCGTTGTGTGGAGACTTTTTCAAACATTTCCGCAACTGTCGAACTAGAAATACCTAGAGGAGAAACAAGCATGTACCGATTCCCATTCCTGGTCCTGACGGCGAGTTTGCTGCTGAGCGCTTCGGCCACCGCTAAATCGCCCGACAAGAAACCGTTCCTGGCCGGAGCGGCCGCCGCCAATATTACCCCGTGGCTGGGCGGTGGGCTGGTAGGCAACTTCGGCACTCCGCCGCCCGCCAAGTACGTCCACGACGAACTGTACGCGCGGTGCTTCGTCCTGGACGACGGCAGCACGCGGATCGCGCTGGTCGTTAGCGACAACATCTATATCAGCCGCGAAGTGCTGGACGACGCCAAACGGCAGGTGACCGAGGCGACCGGGTTGCCGGCCGATCGGATGCTGATGTCCTGCACGCATACACACTCGTCGGTGAGTGCCCGATGGAAGAATCCGCTCCAGCCCGAGAAGGAATTCTCCGAGTACCAGCGGTTCGTGGCCCATCGCATTGCCGATGGGGTGCGTTGCGCGATCCACAACCTCCAGCCGGCGCGGGTGGCCTGGGGTACGGTCGACTTGCCGGGGCAGGTCTTCTGCCGGCGCTGGCTGCTGAAGCCGGGCACCGCGTTGTTCAACCCCTTCGGCGAACCGGACCGGGCCAGGATGAATCCGGGCAATCGCCCCGATCTGTTGAAACCGGCCGGGCCCGTCGATCCCCAGATCGCGTTTCTGGCGATCGAGACGCTCGATGGCCGGCCACTGGGCCTGTTGGCCAACTACTCTCTGCACTACGTGGGCGGGACCGGCCGAAGTAACATCTCCGCCGACTATTTCGGCGTGTTTGGCGACCGAATCCAGGAACTGCTGGCCGCCGATCGGCTGGATCCGCCCTTTGTGGCCGCGATGAGCAACGGCACCAGTGCCAATATCAACAACAACGACTACTCGAAGCCTCGCAAAAGACGCAAACTGTACGAGCAAATCCGCCTGGTTGCCGACCAGTGTGCCCGAGCCGTTTGTGGGCAGTATGGGAAGCTCGCATGGCACGACTGGGTGCCGCTGGGCATGAGGCAGCGGGAATTGGAACTGGCCGTGCGCAAGCCCACGCCCGCCCAACTCGATCACGCCCGAAAGTTGCTCGCCGAGCCCGAGCGCCCGGACAAATTTCCCCACGAGCGGAGCTATGCCCGAAGGGCCGTGCAACTACTGGAGTCACCCGACACGGTGAGCGTTATGCTCCAGGCGGTGCGGATTGGCGAGTTGGGCATCTCCGCCATCCCCTTCGAGGTGTTCTCTGAAATCGGTCTGGAGTTGAAGGCCCGCAATCCCTTCAAGCCCAGCTTCACGATGGAACTGGCCAACGGTGGCTATGGCTATCTACCCACGCCCCAGCAGCACAAGCTCGGGGGCTACGAGACCTGGCTAGGCACCAACAAGGTGGAAGAGCAGGCCTCGGTCAAGATCGTCGACTCCCTGCTGGAAATGTTCGCGGAACTTGCCGAAAAGGCCCGCCCGGGAATGTAGAGCGGGAGATCTTTTTCAACTGAAGAAATAGACTAGAGAAGAAGCAGAGGGCCACATCATATGTACTACCGAATGATTCTAGTGACCGTGCTGTTCTGCACGGCAGTCAGCGGACTTCGCGCGGATGAGACGCCACATCCGCTGCATCACATCAATACAGCCTTCGAAAATGCTTCGCCCTTGTGGTGGGAAGTGGATAAGGAGGGCGTTGTCCAGGTCCATCTGGTCTACGATCAGGAGCGCCAATCGCCTAATCGAGCAAACGGACACTGGAACTTCCGGATTGACGGGGAACCGGGAGCGGATCTGACGCTCATGCTGGGACCGTTCGCCGGCATCTATAACGGCCGACTCGGCACCGCGGTTCGCGAACCGGCGACCACCTTCGTTTCTGATGATGGCAAGCAGTGGCGGGCGGTCAAAATGGAATACATCGAGCCGGATCGCAGGCGTTTGCAGGTTCACATGAATGGCCGCTCGCTGTTCGTGGCTCGCCTGGAGCCCTACCGCATCTCCGACTTGGAGAAATTGAAAGCCGATATTGGCGGGCATGCGATGGTCGAGATCACGTCGATCGGCAACACGGTGGAAGGTCGCCAACTCGAGATGATCCGCGTGGGATCAGCCGATGCTCCACGCCGCGTGCTGATCCGAGCTCGGGCGCATCCCTGGGAGCCCGGCGGCAATTGGGTGCTCGAGGGTCTCATTCGTCGCTTGCTGCGAAATG
>CAZDHN010000488.1:0-5136 GCA_964505115.1 uncultured Planctomycetaceae bacterium | reverse complement strand
GGCCGACCCGTCGGCTTCCACCGGAACGGTACCCAAAACCCGGCGGAGCGTGTGTGTACCGTCCATGCTGAGAAGCCCCGGCAGCGAGTAGTAGCTGATCGGCTTGGGTAGGTCTTCAAGTACCAGGAGTTTTTTGATGTCGCCCGGCTTGACACCCGCCATCTCCATCTCGCGCCCGTGGTAGACGTTGGCCAGGACCATTTGTCCCGTCGTCTTTCGCAGGTCGATACGGAAGGGGATCACCGGTTCGCGCGGCCGCGGGCAGATTACCCGGGGATCGTGAACCATCTTCTCCGCACTGTAAAACTCCTGGTTCTCTCCGGTTCCATTCATGACCAGCAGACTCTTATTCCGCGCGACGAGGAAGCAATCCTCGGCGAGCGGATACGGGTCTCGATACCCCGTCCGCCCACCACTGAGCGAATAGCTGGGGAAGTGGTAGTATCCCAAGTTTATCTTGGGGCTTATCTGCCTGGCCGCGGCCGGTTCGTCCGGCCCGGCTTTGAGGTCGACGACCATCACGTTGCCCGCGTTTTCGCGTTTGCCGGAGGGCGGCGAGAAGATCGATACGACTTTGCCGTCCGTGCCGGGGATCGGCAGGGCGTCGCACTTCACGAAGACCTGTTCCGGCGGTCGTACAGTGCCGCCGAAAATGATCATCTGATTGGTGCCGTCGGGGTTCATGGCCCACAGATCGCGGTAGTGCGCGATTGCGCTGTCCACGTATTCCCAGCGCGTGTAGATGATCCGCCCATCCGGCAGCACCGCCGGCCGATCGTCGCGGACGTTGTTCGCGGAAAGGCAGAGCATGTTGCCGCCGTCCGCGTCCATCCGGTAGAGGATCGCCGCCTCGGCGTGATTGCAGGGGATGAAGCGGCGGCCCCGGCTCGATACGAAGACGATCCCGCCGTCGGGCAGGTAGGCCGGATCCATGTCGTCCCACTCGCCGGAGGTCAGTTGCTTGAACCCGCTCCCGTCGGTGTTGATCTCGCAAAGATGATAGTGATGCGTGCCGCCCTTGCGGTACGCGAAGAGGATCTTGCCGCCGTCGTAATGCACTCGCGGGTCGCGAATGTTGCCCTTGGGGTCATCCAGCAGTACGGTGACCTGCTTGGTCCGCGGGTTGAGCTTTAAGAGTCGGGAGCCGTCCGGGGGATGCATGAACTTGTTCGGATCGTCCGACCAGCGGCCGAAGGTGACGTAATAATGACAATCCGAATACAACTTGCGCTCGACGAAAACGATCTCTTCCGCGCCGCCCATCAACCCCAGAGCCTTTTCCACGAGATCCGGGCCCGGGGGCTCGGGCTTGTTGGCAACAAACGAGACATTGTCCACCAGGAAATCGGCGGCGCAAAGGTTTCCGGCAACCGCAAAATGCTTGACCGGGCCGTGCTTCGCCACGCCCGAACCTGAATAGGTCTGCCCGTTCAGAGTGATGCTCAGGGATTGACTCGGAGTGCCGTATCGGCGGCCGACGAACGTCAACTCGTTACGGACCGGAGTTTCGCCGTCGAACTCAAGCGGGACGCCCTTGTCGGCTGTCGTCTTGACAAACAGGCCGGTCCGCGCCCAGCCACCCCCGTAGACTTCAATCTCATTGTTCAGCGCCACGCGAATGCTGTCCACGTTGTTGGCCGGGTCGTTGACGTCGCCGCAATAGGTGACCACGTGAAGCGACCTGGAGCCCTCGCTAATGGGCAGTACCGCAAAGGTCAGGGTCCACGTGAAGTCGCTCAGCCCCGTATCGCTAACCGTCCGCCACTACAGTCCGCCCGACTTTGGGCCATGCAGTATCCTGGCGCTGCGGGTCCCGGCGAGAACCGCCGGTGCCTCCGAAAGGCGGGCGACCGGGGCGCCCTTGGCGACGGGATGACAGTTCCACGAATCCAACTTGCCATCGGTCGCCGCTTCACAATCGCCGTTTGCAATGAGGTTAGCCAAGACGGGCGAACCGCTGGCCGCTGCAAAACAGCCAGCCGCCAGACAGACGGAAAACACCTTCGACATGGACATGGCAGCGATAGGCTTCCATAACTTGGGAAACATTTGGGCTCGCCGGGGGAACGGTTCTCGTGAACGCTTCTTGACCAAACTGGCCTACATTAGATAGTGTGACCTTGACTGCCGCGTGAAGCAATAACTATATTGCGCAATGGGGGACCGTTTCGCGCCCCACCCATACGTGCTGTTCGGCGGACATTGGGTGCCGGGCGTAGGAACACGTTTGTAGCTGGATTCGCAAGAATTCAGCCCGTGAGCGAAGATTCGTCTGAATTCTTGCGAATTCAGCTACCACCGTGGCCTTCTGCTTGCCGGAGGACTATCCAGATGACTTCCCGCGACGCATCCAGGGCACGGCGGCATGTGGCTATCGCCTATCCGCTGGCCGTGCCGCACATGACGATCTTTCTTCGCGGAGTGATGGACTACGCCCAAAGGCACGGCGGATGGTCGCTGACGACCAGCCCTCCGTCGCTCATCGGGGCTGGAGAAACGCCGCTGACGCTCGACGACCTCCGCGGCTGGCCGGGTGACGGAGTGTTCGCCGCGATTCTCAACCAGGCCGACATTCGCCTGGCCCGGCAACTGCGCATCCCCGTATTGAACGGCGCATCGACGCTACGTGAAACGGGCTTTCCACGCGTGAGGCCCGACCACTACGCCATGGGGCGGCTAGCGGCCGAGCACCTCCTGGAACGCGGACTGCGGCGGCTGGCCTACTTCGGGCTCGACGGCTTCTGGTTCTCCGAGGAGCGTTGCCGTGGCTTCGTCGAGTGTGCCGAACAAGCGGGCGCAACGTGCGACGTGCTCCAGATACCCCGCAGCTCGGGGCGCTGGGCCAGTTGGCGGAAGCGAACCGCCTTGCTCGTCCGCTGGCTCAAACAGCTCCGTGCGCCGGTCGGACTGTTGGCCGTGCAAGACTATCGCGCCCGCGTGGTGATGGAAGAATGTGACCGGTTGGGTCTGCACATTCCGCACGATGTTGCCGTAATCGGCATGGAGGACGACCCCACGCTTTGCGAATTCTGTCAGCCAACGCTCAGCAGCGTTTCGCGGGACCCCTGGCGCCTGGGGTTTGAAACCGCGACGGTTCTCGATCGCCTGATGAACGGCCTGCCGACGCCGGACGACGTGGCGGTCGCGCCCTCCGGCCTCGTCGCCCGGCAGTCGACCGACACAATCGCCGTGGAGGACCCTCACCTGGCCGCCGCGTTGCATTTCATCCACGATCATCCGAGCGAGCAGTTTGGAATCGATAGGCTCGTGAAAGCCACCGCGATTTCACGTCGGCAATTGGAGGAACGCTTCCGCCGCGCGTTCAACTGCTCTCCGTACGACTACCTCAGTCGCAAACGCATCGAGCGGGTTAAGCAGCTCCTTTCCGCCCCCGGCAAGATCAAGTTTCACAAGCTGGCCATGACCTGCGGGTTTTCCAGCGTGCGACGCATGCGCCTGGTCTTCAAACGCCAGACCGGCATGACGCCACTGGAATACCGCGAGACCGAGCGGGCAAAAACCGTGAATCCGTGAGGCGTCGCCTTCCGTGGGCGCGTGGCTGAAGGCTACCGCTGGAAGACGGCCTGGATGCCGACGGTGTCGTTCATTGCCAGAGGCGTGAAGGTGAGGTGGCGGTACTCCTGCTCCGTGTCGTCCACGGCCCGGCAGGCCAGATAGGCCATCCACCAGCCCAGGCAGGCCTGCGAGAAGTAATGGGCGTCGTCGTTCACTCTCGACCAGGCGGGCAGGGCCGAAAAGAAATACAAACAGCCCGCCATGTACGGATGGTCGTCCTCGATCATGCGACCGGCCGTAAGAAAGGGCACCGCTCCGACGAACCCGTGGCCGCTGACCGCGTTGTTGTCGGCGAACGGTCGCCAGCGTGATTCGTACGATGTTTCGCCGGGTCGGGAGCCACCCAGGCAGGCCTGCATGAAAAGCATCGGGGGCGCTCCGACCAGATACCCGCGCATCACCCTGTCGGAATACCGGCCGACGTGGTAGCCCGGCCGGCCTTCTTCGATGTCGAGCAACCCGTCGGCGAGCGCCATCGCGGCAAAAGACGAGATGAAGAGTTGGCCTTCCCCAAAGACCTTCCAGAACACGGCAAACTCGTCCGTCCCCGAATCTCGCACATCGTCCTGATACCAGTCTCGGATGTCCTGATCCATTGAGGTGTTGGCCAGCACGCTACCCATCGAAACGCCCAGCAACAGATCCCGCATGGTCAACCAGGAATAGTAGTTGCCATGGTCGGCCAGGATCTTGTACTTTGCCTCGCAGAGCCGGTTTCGGTAGCGGGAGCGTCGTTGCATGAACGAGGCGCCGGCCAGCGTTTGGGAGGGCGGCGCCAGCCAGGAGCCGTCGGCCGAGACCACTCGCGAATCGTCCGACAAGAAACCGTCGGTCAGCCTCAGTTCGCCGGACGGCTTGGAACCGGAAGGCGTGCCCAGCCCGAAATCCTGCTGATGAAAGGCGAGGACGGTGTTTGTCGTTCTCGGCAATCGGTTCAGCGGCGCGGGCTGCGAGCCGGCCGTGGGCGCTCGATGCGCGATGAAGGGATCCTGCGAGCGGATTCCATGCACCTGGCCACTTGCCGTGCAGCAAACGAGTTGCGCCACGAGAATCGATATTGCCCCCACCTTGCCAGCACACCCCAACATTCAGCGTCCCCCTATTGCATTTACCGCTAGGCGCGCACCGCCAGCGCGGATGATCAAGCGATTTGCCTCACGCGGTAAGAAACTGGGTCGAGCGGATGGCCAGTGGAAAGCACACCGGGCCGGTAAGCGTTTTTTGGTCTACAGCCGCGGCTTATGCGTGCCGCGCGCAGTTTGTACGGTTGTGTTTTTGATTGATTTAGCGGCCGGGCAAGCCCCAATACCGTTTAATTAGCCGTAACTGCATTGCACACGGTATGTTGGAAAAATTGCACCCTGGATCGACGCGAATATCGAATATCGAACAAGGAATGTCGAAGGAACACTGATCTTCGCTGATTGTTTTCAGATTAGTGTCGATTAGCGTGGATTAGTGTTCCCTAAAAAGACAACGCCTAAAAAGATAACAAAGGAACACTGATCTTCGCTGATCTTCGCTAATTGTTTTCACCACGACACTTCGTATTTCGACATT
>CAZDHN010000487.1:0-5141 GCA_964505115.1 uncultured Planctomycetaceae bacterium | reverse complement strand
CCACGGCTGGACTTCCGTCCTCGGAGTAGATGGCTGGTGAGAAATGCGGGCTAGCGCGACACCACACCATCCTTCTGCCACCCCCGGGCGAATCAGGAAAAACATGAACGGCATAATCGACCATTGCACGTCCATTATTGATCTTTGCATAGTCAATGCGCGAATCAAGGGGGTTCCGCCAGGGAACCGGGCTTCGCCCTCGATCATTGGCTATGCAAGGGGCATTAAGCGAGCGCTAACCCTCACGCTAACCCTCCTCCTCGCCCTATCCCCGTCGCCATCTTACCCATTCCCCCAAAAAGGGTCCAGGACCCCTTTTGGTATTGTGGGTAAATCGCTTGAGGGGGCGAGGGAGGAGATTCGGAAGTTGAAGGCAGCGGGCGGGCTGCCCGAGGGCGGTGTTACGGTTGAGTTGGCTTCGGGTGTCTATCGGTTGGACGGTACGTTTGAGTTGGGGAAACAGGATAGCGGCACCGCGGCGGCTCCCATTGTTTATAAGGCCGCGAAGGGAGCGGATGTTTGGATATCGGGCGGTGTGACGGTCGCGCCCGAGCGATTCCGGACGACGACCGATCCGGCCGTGCTCAAGCGGCTTCCCGAGGTCGCGCGCGGCAAGGTCGTACAGGTAGATTTGCCGGCGGTCGGCATTTCCGATTACATCAAGGATCTGCCCGACAAGTTCAGCGGCTTCACGCGGAACGAGCCGCAACTGACGCAGGTATTCTGCAACGGTCGTCAGATGCAATGGGCCCGATGGCCCAACCAAGGGTTCGCCAAGTTCGAGGAGATTGTCGATCCCGGCTCGGGGTTGCGCGACTACGTGGCAAAGCGCGAGAAGCGTTTCCGCCCGGGCGTGTTCAGCTACAGCGGCAACCGGCCCCAGCGCTGGGACGTGAAGCGCGGCGTCTGGATGATGGGCTTCTGGGCGCGGGCCTATCTCTGCTCGGTCGTCCGCGCCGGCCAGATCGATACGGTCAAAAAGCAAATCACCTGGAAGACCGACCTGCCTTTCGGCTTGGATACCTGGGGCGCCAAGCGTTGGTATGCCCTGAATCTGCTGGAGGAGTTGGACATTCCCGGCGAGTGGTACATCGACCGCCAGACCGGCACGCTCTACTTCTGGCCGCCGGCGCCGATCGAACAATGCAACGTAATGCTGACGCAATTGAAAACACCCCTTGTGCAGGCGACCGACGCCGAGCATATCACCTTCCGCAACATTGGGTTCGAGGGCGGGCGCGGCAACGCCGTGGTGATCTCCAAGGGGCGCGGCGTTCAATTGATCGGATGTGAAATCCGCAACATGGCGCGCACGGCGGTCACGATCAACGGCGGCTTCGATCACAAGATTATCGGCTGCGATATCCATCATGTCGGCTACAGCGGCGTGGAGCTTTCGGGCGGCGACCGCCAGACGCTAACACCGGCCAACCACGAGGTGGTCAACTGCCACATTCATCACACTAACACGGTGAAACGCACCCATGCCTCGCCAATCAAAATGCGCGGCGTGGGACTTCGCCTGGCACACAATTTGATTCACCACGCCCCGCACAGCGCCGTCTTCTACGGCGGCAACGACCTGACGATGGAGTACAACGACATCTACTGGTGTCATTACGAGACGGCCGAGGGCGGCGTTTTCTACGCGGGCTACAATTGGACGTACCGGGGGAACCGGATCGAGCACAACTACATCCACCACATTAACGACAGCCTCGACGGCAGCCCGACCGGCGTGAACGTCGTGCATTTGGACGACTGCGTGGCGGGCACGACGTTCCGGGGCAACGTGGTCTATCGCGTGGGTCGCGGGGTATCGATGTGCGGCGGCCCCTGGAACGTGGTCGACAACAACCTGTTCATCGATTGCCAGATCGGCGCGTCCTGTTCGGCCCGCGGACTGGCCTGGTGGACCTGGACGCGGCATCCCGACGGCACGGTCACGGCGCGCGACACGCGAGCCACTCACGGTTACAGCACCAACAACGGACTTCTGAAGCGGCTGGAACAGGTGCCCTGGAACAAGGCGCCGTATACGAAGTATCCGCGGATGAGCGAGTTGCTCAGCGTCGATCCGATCGGAGCGCCCTGGTGGTGTGCGATAACGAACAACATCGCCATCAACGGCCCCTTGGCCCGCGTGGCGAAGAACGTGAAGCCGGAGTGGGTGACTGTCAAGGATAACTGGGACAGCATCGAGCTGGGCGATCCCGGCGTTGTCGCCCCGTACGGTGGCGACTACCGTCTGAAACCCGACGCGCCGGCCCGGCGGATCGGCTTTAAGCCGATACCGCTGGAGAAGATCGGCCTGGTCAACGACGGCACGCGGCGCTCCTGGCCGGTCAAGCCGGAGCCGCCGCCGGCCGGTTTTCGGCCCGCCTGGCTGTTGCTCCGCGAGATGGAAGCCCGCCTGCCCGGCGAGTTGCCGGTCGTGGCCGTGCGGCGCGCCAGCGCCAAGATTACGGTGGACGGAACGGTTGATCCCGAGGAGTGGAGACCCGGCGAGAAGCAGACGGTCAGCGTGAACCCCTACAAGCCGGAACTTCTGCAATGGCGGGCAACCGGCGACAAGGCATCGCGACCCTGCACGGCCTACATGGAGCTTGACGACGAGCATCTCTACGTGGCGTTTGTTAACGACGTGTCGGCCGAGGGCGGAATTGTCGGCGGACACACCTGGAGTAAAAGTGATGCGGTGGAGTTGGCCCTGTCGGTCGTCGGCGACGAGCACAAACCGGGCCCAATTATGATCTGGCGCGGATACACCGACGGCGTTTTCCAGACCAGCGGCGAAGCCGGCGCGTCGTCGAAGATTGTCGAGCAGTCGCGTGGCGGCGTGAAGTACGCGGCCAAGGTGCTATCGAAAACTCGTTGGAGCGCCGAGTTCTCCATTCCTTTTGGCGCGATCGGGATTGACCCCAAGAAGCACAATCCGCGAATGCTGTTCAACCTGTCCGTCCGCGACGTGTCGGGCGACGAGTGGGTGACCTGGAAGAAGACACCCGGCCGCACTTGGGACGTTCGGCGCAGCGGCCTGCTCTGGTTGGAGCCGTTTGGCGACATCACCCTCGGCGGCGGTCGCCCGTCGCAGGGGAACATCCATCTGATCGGTCAGGTGGGCAAGACGACGACACCGATGAAGGCCGTCAGTGGCTGCGCCGTGGCCACCTGGAGCAAGCCGCCGGGCACGCGGGTTATCGCCACGACCGAGGACCTCTCGCCCGACCGCTGGGTTCCGTTCCGTCTGGAATTCGTGCCGGAGTCGGACGGCCAAATCGAGTTGATGCTGATGGGACGCGGCTATCGCCGGATTACCGATAATCAGCTCATGCCGATTTGGACCTACTACGACGACGTTCGGGTGGAAGGAGCCGAGTTGATTAACGGCGGGTTTGAGGAGGCCGGAAAGAACGGTCTGCCGGCTGGATGGCGAACCTCCAGGCAGCCGATCTGGGTCCGCGACGCAAAGGCCGCGGCAAGCGGAAACGCCTGCGTGAAAGCCTGGCACGACGGCCGCTTTATCCAGCGGTTGACCGTCAAGGCGGGCCAAAAGGTCACAATTACCTGCCTGGTCCGCGGCGAGGCGGCGGCAACGCATTGAGGGTTGGCCGTCGGGGCGCGAATTCTATCACTCGCCCCTACGCGGCGGGCTGAAGTGGATCTTGTCGATTAGGCGCACGATTCGTCTTCGCTCCGGTGAAATGTAACCCGAGACGGCCGTGACGGCGTCGATCACGTGCTCGTAATTCAGATGCTCGTCGCAATCCAGTTCCAACTCCGTCGTCCGCCGCGCTTCGGGGCCCGGCTCGTCGCCGATTATCTCTCGAAGTTGCAAGTGCAGGTCGTCGAAGCCGGCGAGTTTCCTGTCGCCCAGCGCAATATGGGCGAGCCGGCCGTCGGGATGTGCCGTCAGCCGAACCACGAGCGGCGGAAGGTCGGCAACCGGCGCGCTGAGAGTGCTGGCGGCCTTTGCCGGCATGGCAATTCTGAACTCGCCTTCCGGCGCGAGCACCTTGAAGGTCATCACGAAGAAGACGAGCAACAGGAAGACGATGTCGATCATGGCCGTCATCGTCAGCTTTGTTGTGTCTCGGTCTCTTCCGGTTTGGCGCCTGAACTTCATTCGCATAACGTCACCTCCACCTGTTCCGAAGGTGTGCGCGCGGCCGTAGCGCGGGAATTGGACACCGCCTCAAATAGACGTTCCGTAGGTTGGGCGGCGCGTATCGAGCCATCTGTTCCGGGCATGGCTCGGCATTGCCGCCGCCGAGATGCTATTCGCGGACGGGTGGCGGCACTATTCCGCGGAAATGAGAAGTACTCGTCACGCTGGAGTGTAACGAACTTGCATCACGCGGGGTGCCACTGCTGGCTTGCCCAGCAGTGCCTTAGCAGCGAGTGTACCTTGCACTGCTGGACAAGCCAGAAGTGGCACCCGCGCGCTATCCGCTCAGGGTTGCAGCAGCGGGAAGTTGCTTGTGGGGTCGAGGACGCGGCGGGCGTTGGTGCCGAGAATTTCGTAGACGATCGCCTCGCCGACCAGCCAGGTCGACACGCCCGGCCTGAGGCAGCCGGTTATCGTGCCGCCGGAACGGCCGAGCGCGGCGTGGATGTGCAGCATGGGCTTGCCGTCGTCGCCCGGCACGAGCAGGCCGACGCCGGCAACTTCATGGGCACCGTCGATCGGCAGGAGCATCGGTTCGATCGGCCTGGCATCCGCTTGGCGCGGGCCGACCACGACCTGACCGCCGCCGATTCCGCCGATCAAGACGACCTGCGCGACGGCAACGTCGTTCTCGCCGGCGAACTGTTCGATGCAGTCGGGCACCATGTCGCCCTCTTCCAGCCGCAGCACGAAAACCCGGCCGATCTGTCCTTCACTTGCCTTCACTGTCTTCTCCTTGTAGTTTGCACGATGGCTCGCAAGTGAATGCTTCGCTTTCGAGCGATCCAAATTTATTGGTTAGCGGAAAGTCTCCCCTCTCCCTTTGGGAGAGGGGACCGGGGGTGAGGGCTGTAGATGCTTCATAATCGCAAGTACTTGAAATCAAGCCAGTTGCTCTGGCACGCCCCTCACCCTAACCCTGGGCTCCCAAAAATGTGGAGATATGTGGTGTTCATTTTGGTCCGGTTTTGTT
>CAZDHN010000486.1:0-5154 GCA_964505115.1 uncultured Planctomycetaceae bacterium | reverse complement strand
CCGTTGCGGCACCTGCCGCGAAGTCTGCCCGACCGACGCGGTCGTGGTGGAGTGAATCGAGGCCGGATACCAATTGACCCCAGCAGTATCACATGCCAAAGCTTACGATCGATAATCGCGAAGTTGAAGTTCCGGCCGGGGCGACCATCCTCCAGGCCGCCGAAAAGCTGGGGATAGAGATCCCCACGCTCTGCTATCTGGAAGGACAAGCCTGCCAAACGTCCTGCCTGGTCTGCGTGGTCAAGCTGAGCGGCACCGATCGCCTGGTGCCGTCGTGCGCGACCGTGGCCGTGGATGGGATGCAGATCGAAAGTCAGACCGAAGAGGTCCGCCAGACCAGGAAGACGGCGCTCGAACTGCTCTTGAGTGAACACCGGGGCGACTGCCTGGCGCCCTGCTTCTTCGCCTGCCCGGCACACATGGACATCCCGCTCATGCTGCGGCAGATTTCTCAAGGCAATCTGGCCGAAGCCATCGCCACGGTGAAACGCGACATCGCCATGCCGGCCGTCTTGGGACGCATCTGCCCCGCTCCGTGCGAAAAGGCCTGCCGCCGCGCGGCGGGCGACGGTGCCGTCACCATCCGCCAACTCAAGCGATACGTCGCCGACGTGGATCTCGGCGCCGAAAATCCCTACCGGCCGGAATGCGAGGCAGCCTCGGGAAAAAGCGTGGCCATTGTCGGCGCGGGTCCGACCGGTCTGTCGGCCGCGTATTACCTGCTCCGGAAAGGTCATGCGGTCACGCTGTTCGATGATCAGAAGGAACCCGGCGGCCGGCTCCGTTACCAGATTGGCGAAGAAAAACTCCCGCGAAACGTGCTCAATGCCGAGATCGACTCGATCATCGCCCTGGGAGCCGAACTGCGAATGGACACGCCCGTCGGCGAGCGGCCGTCACTGGACGATCTTGCCCAACAGTTCGACGTCACGCTGCTGGCCCGCGGCCCACTCGATCCCAAACAGCCGAACCACTGGGGCCTGGAAACTGGCAAGCGGGGCATTAAGGCAGAGAAGGGAACGTTCCAGACGAATCGGCCTGGCATCTTTGCGGCCGGTGGTGCGACCGGCGGCAAGACGTTGCCGGTGCGCAGCGTGGCTGACGGCAAGGATGTGGCCCGGGCAATGCATCAGTATCTAGCCGGTCAACCGGTCGTGGCGGCCGAGCGGCCGTTCTCGTCGCGGATGGGCCGGCTGACGGCCGACCAGATATCGGTTTTCATGCTGGGCGCCTCCGACGCCGCACGCCGGGAACCGGCGGAAAACTGCTCGCCGGACGAGGCCGTTCGGCAGTCGGGCCGATGCCTGGAATGTGATTGCCGGGGACACGGCACCTGCAAGCTGGAGCACTACGCGGCCGAATATGGGGCCGACCCGCGTCGATATAAGGGCAAGCCAAAGGCGATCAGGGCAATTGTCCGCCAGGCTGGCGTGGTTTTCGAGCCGGGTAAGTGCATCAACTGCGGGCTCTGTATCGAGATTACCAGAACGGCCGGTGAACCATTGGGGCTGACATTCGTGGGGCGCGGGTTCGACGTTCGGGTTGACATCCCCTTCGACGAACCTCTGAAAGAAGCGCTTGGCAACGTGGCCGCCCAGTGCGTGGCCGCCTGTCCTACGGCTGCCTTGTCGATTGCTGATTCGGCTGACTCGTCTTGTCGGCCGCGGCCTGATCGTTAAGCTCGCGTTCCTCGGCAGCCAGACGGACGAACCTTTGCTCAAGTTCCAGTTGCCGCCGCCGATCCTCGCGATTTTTTATGGCTCGCCGGATCGCCCTGCTAATGCCGGTCCAGAGTTCGTAGTCCCCCCAGGGCTTTTCCAGGAAAGTGACGGCACCGCCGCGCATGACACGAACGGCGGTGTGCACGTCGGCCTCGTCGGCAACAAAGACCGTCGGCCAATCGACACCCTCGGCGCACAACTTCTCCTGGAGTTCCGGACCGCTAAGGCCGGGCAGTTGTACATTGAGCACAAGACAGCCGAGTCGGGAGCGATCGGCACGGGCCAGTAGCTCTTCGGCAGAGGAGAATACCTCCGCTGTCAAGCTCTTTGATCTAGCCAGGATCGCCACCGCTTCACCCGCGGCTGAATCCTCATCCACAACCAACACTATCGGTTTGGCATCCACGGCAATGCCTCCCACCTCTTCTCGTCCGATGCCCCTTGGGATCGATTCATGCCTGGTGGAAGAAAGCCGATGAATCAGATTAGTCCATCTGCACCCAAGTTTGCGCGATAGACTTTCTTTTGTCAAGACCAATGAGGGGCTGGGCCTAGTAAAAAGCCGGGGCGGATAGGCGTACCGTCGCCGATCGCATCTAGCGGCCCGTTGAAAGAGTTTTTCGCTGAAGATTCAGGTGCCGCTGCCCATATGTGCCGTGCCCAATGGAAGGTTCTATTTCGCGACCAACGGTCGCGGCTTTATATTGGGGATGTCGTAACTCCACACAATATCCGCACTTACCACTAATTCAACGTGAACATTCGCCGAAGGGGTGGGACTGCAATGCTAGCAACCCCTTAAACGCCGGGAAAAACGACGATAGCAACTAGATGCTCCACCCCTTCGGCGAATACTTACAATTCAACTGCATGGGGGCCAGGCCGGCCAAACCTCGTCATTGTGTGGCTCGCGGCCGCATGCTAATATGAGTGAATGGTGTCGCCCCCTGCATGCGGGGGCGCCGACTCATCGTGGATTGGGAATCTCCACTTTCACGGTTTCATGCCAAGGAGAATTGCCGTGTTCCGCACACATTTGGCCGTTGCGCTGATTTTGACGCTGACGCCCGCATGCCTGCCCGCGGTTGCCCAAACAGACAACGCGAAGCTCAAGCAGGAGGTCACCAAACTCTTCGAGTTGGGCCAGTCGGTCAAGACGAGGGCCGAGGCGAAAGCGCATTTTGAGCGATTGCGGGAAATGGCGCCGGCTGACGGCCGCGTCACCCATGCCTATATCCTAGTCCAGTTGACGCACCGTCATTACAGCGATGCCGACAAGTTGCTCGCTGAACTCCTCGCCAAGGACAAGACCAACCTGGATGCCTGGGAAGTCAAGATATGGCTCTCCACGCTCACCAAGAAACATGGCCGCGCCGTGGTCGAAATGATGCAAGTGGCAAAGCTTTTGGCTTCACAAGCGGACCTGCCGCTTGCGCAAGGCAACGAGCTGGCTAACTTCCTGGGCCGTATTTGTGGGTATCTGGAAGGGATGGGCCAACTCACAACCCGCCCGGTGATTCGGCCGAACGAAGTGCAAAGTATCACGGCCAAGATGACCGACTCCCAGCGGTCGACTTTCGAAGAAGGCCGGCGCGAAACACTCGATAAGCTTACCGGCCAGACCGATAAGACCGACGATCTGAAAGCCGAGGCGATTCGCGCCGAAGCGAAACGCAGGGGGATGCAAATGCAGGAACTCGACCGCCGCCGTAAGGAAGCGGCCACCCAACTGGCCGAGGTGGAAGGCAATCGCGACGAACTCATCAAGAATCGCAAAGCCGAAATCGACGAAATCACCAAGCGGGAGCGACAGTCGCTTGCCGAACTGCGATCGGCCGAGGCACGCTCGGTCGGCCTCCGCCGAGAGCTTGTCATCATCGACAACCGAATTGCCAATTTGGTCCTTGAAGTCGAAGACCCGGATACCACGCCCGCCGAGCGGCACCACCTGCTCAACGATATCTCGCGATGGGAACTAACCCGCACCCGGCTCCGCACCGAGCTGGTCGAGCAGGACAGCCGGCTGGTCGGAAGCCGCGAGCGGATGACGGTCATTCACCGGGAGAAGTCGGATATCGAGGATCGCTACGGTCGGGAAATCGGCAAGATTGACGGGCTCCGCCGGACAGTCGACTCGATCGACCGCGACAAGAGCCGGCTGCTGAGGGCGCCCATCTCGGGCAACACGCGTCGAGTGCGTTCGCACAAGAGCCGAGCGGTCGCCCTGACCAACTACATCAAGCTCCCCATAGTGCTCGACGCCGAGAAGAAGCGGCTGTTGGATTCGTTCCGGTAAGCAACTCGTCACTCAATACAAAGCCGCGACCGTTGGTCTCGCCCGGAGTTTCGGAAAACCGCGTGGCTTTTGGTTTCGCCGTCGGTTATGGCACTCTTCTCTTCCGCCGCGCCGGCCGGTAGTCTACAATACGGCCCGATCATGGCTGAAACTACCGTGGCCAATATTGTGTCAGACCGGCTGGTTGGACTGGCCGAGCTTCTGAAACGTCAAGAGGGCTTCGCGGAGGTGGTGGCCGCCTTGAAGTCGGGCGGCGCGGCAACTCTGGATGGAGTCTGGGGATCGTCGTGCGCGCTGGTCGCCGCCACGCTGACGAGCGACGCGCCGGGCGCGCTGGTCGTCGTCTGTCCGCATCTGGACGATATCGATAATCTGGTCGACGACCTGTCGTTGTTCACGCAAGTTACACCCGAGCGGTTTCCCGCCTGGGAGACGCTGCCCGGTGATCGAGCGATACAAGACGAGGCGTTTGGCGACCGAGTGCGACTGCTGAAGCAGTTTCAGAGCGACGAGCCGCCCAAGCTGGTCGTCACCAGTATCCAGAGCCTTTTGCAGCCGGTTCCCAACCGCCGGACGCTTGCCGAGAAGACGCAATCGCTTCGGGCGGGCGGCGAGTTGGATGTCGAGTCGTTCTGTCGCTGGTTGGTCGAGAGCGGTTTCCACAACACCACGGCGGTGGAGTTGCCCGGCGAGTTCTCGCGTCGCGGCGGCATCATCGACATATTCGCGCCCGACTGGTACGACCCGATCCGCGTCGAGTTGTTCGGCGACCGGATCGAGTCGCTTCGCCGCTTCGAGATCTCCAGCCAGCGGAGCCTGCGAACGCTGGAAACGGCCGGCATAACCATGCTGGGGCCAAATCCCGAGCACGACGGGCATCTGGCCGATTACCTGCCGACGGCAAGTTGGATCATGCTGGTCGAGCCGGCCGACCTGCAACAGGAAGGGCAGCATTATCTCGAACGCCTGGAACGCCCGCAAGACGCGCATAACGTGCCCGGCGTGATGCAGCGGATATTGCAGTTCTCCTCGGTAACAGCTTCGTCGGTGGCGTCGGCCTCGATGGAGACGACCTGCCGGCTGAAGATCGAGTCGGTTGAGCGGTTCAGCGGCGACATCAGCAAGGTCCGCGACGAG
>CAZDHN010000485.1:0-5163 GCA_964505115.1 uncultured Planctomycetaceae bacterium | reverse complement strand
GTCCATGTTTTCGGCTTGCGCCTCCGGCGAAATGGATAATCAGCCGGCCGAAAAATGGACCAGTCCCCAGTTAGCAGACGCAGGCTGGCTCGGATCCCCGCTCCTCGCTGGCTGCCGAGGTTGCCTTGGGCTTCTCGATCACGTACGTCAGGTTGCTATGCCGAGCGGCCAGCCGCCCAAACGAGAGGATATGGAGACTCCAGAGCAGCATCCTGACCGGCATGGCGAACAGGCCGATCGCGTTGAAGAAGTCGTTCGAGCCGTACTCCGCCTCGATTTCCAGCCCGCGCTGGGCGCACCAGTCGTGAATTCCCGACCGGGAGACGATCTTCTCGTGAACGGTTGGGAAGGGGCCAAAACCGGGCTTGCCGGCGTCGGCTTCGCCCTCCATGTACCGCTTGTAGGCAACGTGGACCCAAAACGGCGTGACTCGGGTAAGGAACCCGTAGACGGAGTGACGGTCGGGCATTCGGAGCACGAGTATGCCGCCCGGTTTCAGCCAGCGGATGAAGTTATCGAGCACGCGCTCGGCGTCTTCGATGTGTTCCAGCACAAAGGAGTTGTAGATCACGTCGAAGCGGTTTTCGTCCAACTCGGCCGTGCGAAGGTCGCCGACGATCGCTTCGTCCAGGTCGCGCTTCTCGTTCTTGCGGATGCTCAAGCCAGCCTCGTCGATATCCAGGCCGGTCAGGTTGTAATCGATCCCGGTAAGGTCCAGCTCCCAGGAGTTGCCGCAGCCCGCCTCGAGGATTTGAAGCGTCTGGTCCGGCGTGGTTCTGCCCTTGATGAGTTCCGCCAGCAGCGTGGCCTCTTCCGTCAGGTCTTCAAACAGCGGGATTTTGGGGAGTGTAGCGGAGCGAGTTTTCATCGGTTCTTCCTGAAGGTCTATAAACAACGAATCACACGGCCAGCCATCGCGTCGGTCGCCAGCGGCTCAGCCACCAGGCCAGCAGCGTGCTTGGCACGGCCGACGCGAGAAACACACAAACGTCCAGTTGCCACGAGATGCCCAGGCCCAGCTTGGCGGCCGCCGCTTCCAATATCTTGATGAAGAGGAAGTGCGACAGGTAGATGCCGTAGGCCAAAGGTCCCAATCGGGCGGCCGACAATAGCCAGCGGTTCGAGCCGGGCGCTAGCGCCACGAGCATCGCGCCCAACCCGGCCAGGCTGGCCGCGAGACTGTCGTAGCCGTATCGCCAAAGCCAGGCGGTCGAGATCGCCAGGATCACCAGGCCGACCAGCGTGCGGCAGGGCCGCCAACCAAACCGGTGCTTCCGCACCCAGGCAAGAACCCGCAACCGTTGGTCGCTAGACTTTGTCAAAAACTTGACGATCTTTGAGGTTCGTAGTACAGTGGCCGCGCGGCTTTCAAGACGCTTTGCCCGCGGATATCCATAAGCAACGGCCAGCGCCAGCGCCCAGCAAACGGCTGGCAGCGTGGTAAGCACGAGCTGAACGTATTGATCGGCGCTGTAAGCAAAGTCTATCGCCGGTGGCACGGCAAGGAGGAAGCCCAACGCAATTGCCGAGAGACAAACGGCCAGTGCAAGTCGGGGTTTGCCCTCGATAGCACGGCCGACGCCAAACGCCGCCAGACCGACCAGCAGAATGAACGGCATGAACCACAAGTGATAAAACGAGCCGGCCCAAAGGATGCTGATGCCGGGCAAATCGTTGGGCAAGTCGGGCAGCAGCATCCACTTGATGCCCTTGAAGATCAGGTAGATTCCGGACCAGGCCAGAAACGGCAGGTAGATCCGCACGAACCGCTGCCGGGCGTATTCGGAAAACATCCGGCCCGGATGACGACGCAGCCCTTCAAACGTCAGAAAGACCGCGCTGAAAACGAAAAATGGCACCGCGAAACGACCCAACGACCGGCTGGCTTCCAAGGCGGGTGAGCGAACCGCGTGCAGCCAGATTATCCCGTAGGCGGCCGCCAAGCGCATCGCGTCGAGCGTCACCCAACGCGGCGGCGCGAGTTGCGATGGCTGTTTGGGCGCGGCAATCGGCGGCATGGCTTCGATGGTGCTCACGTTACCTCCACCAGTTCGTCTTGACGGGTGTCGGTGTCGGCCGGTCGGGCCGCGGCTGTTTCACTGCCGGATGATTCGTCGGCAGCCCGGCGCGGCGACGCGAGTCCTTCGGTTACGCCGGCCATGAAGAACAGCATCATGCTGACCATCGGCACGACCGAAACGTCCTGGAACATCGCGTTGGCGAAATAGCTGCCAACCAGGGCCAAAAATAGCACCCCCTGTGGCCGGGCCCAGTCCGGTGTCGACTCCGACCGGTAGAGCCGCCAGGCATCGCGCGACCAGAGCGCTAACAGCAGCACGAACAGACCCATGCCCAACAGGCCCGTCTCCGTCAGGAGGGAGAGAAACGCATTGTGTTGGATGTACGGCCGGGCTTTTTCCAAGGGCAGTCCGGTCGAGCGATCGGCGAGGTAGTAGATGTTTGCGTCTTCATAGTGACCCAAGCCGCAACCGGCCACGGGACGGTCGAGGAACATCTTCCAGGCCACGGTGGCCAGGATCGGCCGCAGCTTGATCGACTCGAACGACTCGCGGGCGCTCATCCCCTTGTCGCGTCTGAACGCCAGGATATTCTCCCATTGGGTGGCGGCCAGCAGAGAGCCCACGATCAGGCTTGTGCCCAACACGGGCATTCGCCACGACCGCGGCAGCGCCAGGGCGGCGAGAATCAGCAAGGCCAGGCCGGTGCCCAGCCAGGTGCATCGCGTGTACGTGCTGAAGATACCCAGGCAAATCAGCAGCGAGAGGGCAACCAGCATCAGCCGGCCTGATTTGTTAAGTCGCGGCCACAACAACAGGGCACCACACAGGCAAACGCTCTGAAAGAACCCACAGGCGGCCGGGTTGAGGAACGGGCCGCGTCCGCGGCCGAAGAATTGCAGATTGGTCGTCGAGGCGATGTACTTGGGGTAGACGGCCCACCACAACTCTCGGGTTTCGGCGATGGCCGTTATCGCCAGGTAGACGCCGAAGACGGCCAGGCAACTCAGCAGGGCCAGGAAGCCGCGCTGGGTCATCTCCATATTTCGGGCGACCCAATAGATACCCAGCGGCATGACGTAATAGAAGAGGAACGTGGCTAGCGGCCGATTCCCGTGTGCGGACCAGTCGCCGGTCAGCGTGCTTACGAGCAACACGCCGATGAAGGCCAGCAGCACGTAGTCGGCCGCGCCCAGCGGCTTCGGTTCCAACCAACCCAGCCGTCGCGAGACGAAGTAAAACACCAGCAAGGCCAGCCAGAGAGCCCGATCGATTGTCAGCGGGATCGGCCCGCCGGGTATTGCAAGGAAATCTCGCCCCAGGCAGCAGCCGGCGAACATCATCACCAGGCAGCCACCCAGCAATCCACCGCGCATGAAGATCACCGCCCCCCAAACGAGGCCGACAATCGCGGCAACGGCTATCAGGATTACCATTGGCCAGCCAACCTAACCGGGCGAGCAAGTGACCGAAATCGGTGGGAATACGAACCAAGCGCGCACCGCGCGCACAAATTGCGCCGGTACGCTCTAGAAACATACGTCATATGCCCGCCGCCAGATCGGCAGGTCGGGTTGCAGCGGTTGATAGGCTTGTAACGAGTTCTTAAGCGCAGACCCTAAATATCCACTTGGTCTGGGTGTTGGTTGCAGGGAACCATCAAACGAACGGACCGGTGTTGATTTTCGGCATCACGGCCCCTGGTGGACGTTTCGTTGAATCGGACACAATTGACGAACGAGAAGGCGTAAGTTGTTGCTGACGGGGACTTTACGGCAACGCCCCCTGTCGCTTGCCCACCTCGGCCGCCACGGGCGCGCTGTTTGCTTCAAGATGACTCCCAACTGACCTCCACACGAGACGACATCGAGACGGGACGACATTATGGCAACCGCACTGGCTGAACCGCAACTTTTCGACACGCAGTCGTTCGACGGCAACTCCTGGGAGGCCGGGTTCGACAGTATTGAGTCGTCCGTCGCCGTGGCCGACGCTCCCCCGGTTTCGCAACCGGTCCGACGCGGACCGCGAATCCGCAAGTCGCCCTCGCGTCCCATCTCGCTGGCCAAGCGCCGCCTGGCGGAAGGGGCCGAGATCGTGCCGACGGCCGGCAACCTTTCTCGCGAGTATCTGATCGCCAAACGGGCGTTCGACATCGTCGGGGCCCTGACGCTGATCGTGCTACTTGCACCCGTCATGCTGACGGTCTTCCTGGTGCTGCTGGTCACCACGCAGGGCAAGCCCCTGTTCCGTCAGCGACGGCTCGGCTATCTCGGCCGGCCGTTTGTCATGTACAAATTCCGCACGATGGCGCTGGATGCCGAGAGTCGCCGGCACGAGGTCGCCAACGAGAAGGACGGCCCCATCTTCAAGAACCGTGTCGACGCTCGAATCACGCGGGTCGGCCGATTCCTCCGTTCCACCAGCCTGGACGAGACGCCCCAGTTGTTCAACGTTCTGGCCGGTCAAATGTCGCTGGTCGGGCCGCGTCCTCCGATTGGCAAGGAAGTGGCCGATTATCAGCCCTGGCAGCGTCAGCGCCTGACGGTCAAGCCGGGTCTGACGTGCCTCTGGCAGGTTAGCGGCCGTTCGGAGATCGGCTTCGAGGACTGGATTCGCATGGACGTCTGGTACGTGAAGAACCAGAACCTCATCACCGACCTCAAGCTCCTGCTCCAGACCCCCTGGAGCGTCCTCACCCGCCGCGGCGCCTATTGAATGAGCTTTGAGCCGTGAGCCTTTCGCAAGCCACGTTCTTCCTTGGGAGCCGCGTCAAATAAGTTGACTATTTTTTGGGTTCTTCGGGGATTGTCGTGGGTGCATTCGTCGTTTTCCAGGCCGGTTCACCGGCCTTTTCCGCCGTAGGCGGTATTAGGCCCGTGCTTTAGCACGGGTTCGCGATGCGAAGCGCCCCCCAACCCTGTTTTAGCCTCCCATCCCGCCCGCCGCCTTAGGCGGCGGGCGGGATGGGAAAGGGGCGGATGTGGCAGTCCAACCAACCCGACGTAAACGTCGGGCCTAATACCGCCTTCGGCGGCGAAGGACCGTGAACGGCCCTATACGATCCCGCTAATCGCAGGACCAGCACCAACTAGCCCAACTTCGCCAGTCCTGCCCGGAAATCCGTTTTTCTGAAAATATTTTG
>CAZDHN010000484.1:0-5168 GCA_964505115.1 uncultured Planctomycetaceae bacterium | reverse complement strand
CGGACGCGTTCCTCAAGGTCCCCGCGCTGAGAACCAACCGCTTCCAACTGATCGTCTCCATGATCGGTTCGCTACCCGTGGAAGAACGCGATTGGACCGAGTTGCAGCAGTTCATTGAACGGGTGGAAGAAGTTGAAGGCGTCGACCGGACCGAGAAGACATTGATGCGGGCCGAGCTTCTGGCCAAGACCGACAAGGTCAAGGAAGCCCGGGCGCTGGTTGCCGCCGAACGAGAGCGCAAACCCAAGGCGATGCAGCTCTGGACCGCGTCGGCGCAGTTGGCATCCATTGCCGACGGCCCGGAAGCGGCGATTAAGGTACTGGACGAGGCGGAAGGGTTGTTGGGTAACAGCCTGGCGTTGCGGCTGTTCCGTGCCCGTTTGGCCGTCAGGCTTGATCCGCGCGAGGGCAAGAAGATTCTCCTGGCGCAGGACTCCGATCTGAAGAAACTCTCCGAGGCCGAGAAAGCTCGCTTGTGGCGGGCCTTGGGAGCCGCGCATTACCGCCTGCACGACCGCCGGAAGGCCAAGGAGTACTGGCGGCAAGTGGCCAAGGCCCAGCCCAAGGACGCGCAGATCCGTCTCACCCTGTTCGAGCTGGCTCGCGAAGCCAACGACGAGGTCGGGATGAGCGAGGCGGCCGATTCCATCAAGACCCTGTTGGGTAGGCGTAGCGCGCAGTGGTTCTACTGCGAGGCTTCCCAGTTGGTCTGGAAGGCGCGTAACAAGCAGGGCGACAAGAAGGCGCTGGGCCGCGCCAAGCAGTTGCTCACCAGCGCGGCCCAGGAGCGGCCGAATTGGCACGAACTCTCCCGCTTGAAGGCCGAAATCGCCTTGCTGGAAGGTAAGCTGGACGACGCCATCGATCAGTTCCAACTGGCCAGCGATCTGGGGCCGCTAAGCCCGGTCCACATCGGTCAATTGGTCCGCTTGCTGTATTTCCGCGGCCGTTACGAAGAGGCCAAGGATGCCATCGGCAAGCTGCGGCGCGGCAAAACCTCGCTCACCATACGAAAGATGCAGGCGGAACTCAGCTTCCTCACCGGCGACTTCGAACGCGCGATGGATCTGGCCGCCGAAACCGTCGCCAATTCCGATCGGGCCGAAGACTTCCTCTGGCATGGGCAGCTCCTGGCGCGATCGAAAAAGAACGACAAGGCTCAAGACGCGTTCCGAAAGGCCATGGAGCTTAACCCCAAGATTCCCGAAACCTATCTGGCCCTGGTGGCTCTTCTGGCTGCCGACGGGAAGAAGGCCGAAGCCGAACAGATTATTATGCAGGCGCGAACCCGGCTCTCGGCCGATCATATTCCGCTGGTTCTGGCGCAATCGTACCAGATGCTCAAGGACTTCAAACAGGCCGAGCAACACTACGCGGAAATCGTCTCGCTCAATCCGGACGACGTTTCCGTGCTCCGTAAGGTCGCTCGTTTCTACCTGCAGACGGACAAAAAAACCGAGGCGCGGAAGTACCTGGACAAGGTACTCACCCTGGCAGGCAAGGACCCCAAGCGGTACTCGAAGGATCTGGTGTGGTCCCGCCGCTCGCTCGCCCGGCTGCTGGCCGGCGAAGGCGATTACCGCCACTTGCAGCGTGCGCTGGACTTGCTCGATCGCAATACTCGCGACGGCACAATCCAACTTGAGGACCTGCGATTGAAGGCGGCCGTTCTGGCCTCGCGGAACGATCTTGAATCGCGGCGGCAGGCAATTCTGCTTCTTGAGGAGATCCGCGAGCAGCGCAAGGGGGCGCTCAACTTCCAGGAGCAATACGCGCTGGCACGGATGTACGAGAAGACGGGTCGTTGGGGACTCTGCAAGAAAGAGATGCTCGAATTGCTCAACAAGAGCCCCAAGAACGCCGTATTCCTGGGCACCTATGCCCAAATGCTGCTGCGTAACGAGTCGGATCCCGCCGTGGCCAAGCTGTACGTCGCCAAGTTGGAAAAACTCCACCCGAACGCACCCGCTACCGTCAGCACCAAGGCCCGCTTGCTTGCAAAGCAGGGCGAGCGGGAGGAGGCCGTCGCGCTTCTCACTTCGCTTATTCCCAGGCCCTTGCCGCGCGATCAGGTCCAATGGCTAAGCAACGTCGCCGGACTCCTCGAAGAACTTAAGTTCTTCGAGGAGGCCAAGAAGCTACTCGCCGAGTTTGCCAAAGAGGCCCCCGGTGGAAGCCTTGCCCTGGCTCAGTTCACGGCACGTCACGGCGGCTCGGTGGATGAGGCACTGGACCAGTGCGAAGCCGCGCTGGGTGAAACGCCCACCGCAAACGTACTGGCCGCGGCCGTTGCCATCCTCCGCGACGGGGGGGCCGGCAAAATCAAGCCGGAGCAGTTGAAACGCGTGGAGCGGTGGGTCGAGCGAGCCGAGCAGGAAGACCCCAATTCCAAGACCCTCCAATTGCATCTGGCCACGCTGTACGACCTGCAGAATAAACAGGATTTGGTGCTCAAGACCTACCGCGACTTCCTCGCTCGCAAGGACCTTTCCGACCGCGAACGGGCCGTCGCCTGGAACAACCTGGCGTTCGTTCTGGCCGCCAGTAATAAGAACAGCAAGGAAGCGCTGAAGATGATCAACGACTCGATCAGCATCCTCGGCCCGTCGCCCGAACTGCTCGACACCCGGGCGTTGGCGCATCTGGCCACCGGACAGAGCGAGGCGGCCATTGCCGACCTGCGCGCGGCCATCGCGGAACGGCCCTCCGGGATGAACTACTTCCACCTTGCCTTGGCCCACGCCGCGGCCGACGACCCGTACTCGGCCGCCCGAGTCATGAAAGTCGCCCACGAGGCCCATAGCCTCACCGTCGCTCAAGTTCCCTTCATCGAACGCGACGAGTACCAGAAGCTCACGGCTGAACTGGCGGCAGCCGGCTTCGACTACGGTTTCGGGAAGTCGAAGAAGAGGCGAGTAGTGTCGAAGAAGAAGCCTCGCTGATTTCCCGTAACTGTTCACGCCCACACTGGGGCCTGGTCCATTTTTCGGCCATCGTCTGTGCGAAAGAGGCGATTTTCGCTCGATCTTCAGCAGTCGCGGGAAGTCAACACCATTACCTTGTGGAACACGCACAACAACTACAGCAACGACCGGGGTACGCGCACGTTCCGCGTCTGGGCGTCCGACCAGTGGGGCCGTCGACCACTGTTAATCCACGGCATGGCCGTGGTCACGCTCTCCATGGCGGCCACCGTGTTCTTCTGGCGATTCGTGCCCGAGACCAAAGGCAAAAGCCTCGAAGAGATCACCCGCTACCGGCAACGCTGAGTGCTGTTCCCATCCACCGAGTTTTGCTCGCTACAGTTTCCCGCGGAATCCGGGCTAGCGAGCCGCTTTGCCGTCCACCCAGATTGATTTGAGCAGCTTGGCCATTTCGGGGTCGTGCTGGAGTACCTCGGCGCGAACGAAGGGGTAGAAGTCGTTGGTGCCGAACCAGGCCTCGGTCAGCTCGGCAAAATACTCTTGGGGATTATCCCGGATTATTCAGCGCGTAAGCCCGGGCCGGCACTATTCCACCCCAATCATCACGTTGCTGGCTTTCACTACCGCGAGCACTTCCTTGCCGACGGCCAGACCGAGGCTCTCGGCCGACGATTTGGTGATTATCGAGACAATCTCCTGCCCGTCGGGTAGCGTAACGAGCACCTCGGAATTGACGGCCCCGGGAACGATCTGCTTGACGGTTCCCTTCAACATATTTCGCGCGCTGAGTTTCATTGGTTCCGGCTCCTCGGAAAGACAGGGGGACTGGGGAATTATCGCCTATCCGCATGCTTCTAGCATGACCGCATTCTCGACGCTTCAATCCGCCCCGTCAATAGAGAAAGAGATCAAACCGAAGGCGACTTTGCCGATGAAAATAGGCCCTAGTAGTCAGTCACGTCTTGTTTGATGGGTGGTTACAGGGTGCCACTGCTGGCTTGCCCAGCAGTGTCTTGGCGGCGATTGTACTTCGCACTGCTGGGCAAGCCAGCAGTGGCACCCATCACCGTGGCTGATACAGAGCCCTAGCCTCTTGCTCTACAAAGCCGCCGCCCGCCGGTTGCCTTTTTGGAAACGCCCCTTCGACTTCGACCGGCGTTGCCGCGGCGGTTGTGATTTGCGTTGGGTGGGCGATGTCCCCTTCGGAACGAACGGGGAGTGGCTTGATGATTGTTCCGGGCTCCGCAAATGCTCGGGCTGCTTCTGGATGGTGATCGTGCGCCGGATAAGACGTTCAATCAACCGCAATCCGGGATGTTCATCGCGTCCGCAGAACGAAACGGCGATTCCCGCCGCGCCGGCGCGGCCCGTGCGGCCGATGCGGTGAACATAGGTTTCAGGATCGTGGGGCATATCGTAGTTGATCACGTGCGAGATATCGTCGACATCCAAACCGCGGGCGGCAACGTCGGTAGCGATCAGCACCGGCAGTCGATTGGACTTGAAATTCGCGAGCACGCGTTGTCGCGCCGCTTGGCTCTTATTGCCGTGAATGGCGTCGGCCCGAATTCCCTCACGCAGCAAGATTTTAACGATTTTGTCGGCCCCGTGTTTCGTTCGAGAGAAAACCAGCGTGCGGGTGCCAGGCGTGTTTTGCAGGAAGTGCGTGAGCAACCGCAGCTTCTGCCGGGGTTCGACAAGGAACACCGACTGCTCCACTGTTTCCGGGGGCGCGGCGTCCCGGGCGACTTGCACGTGTACGGGCTTGCGCAGCCACTGGGCGGCCAATTGGCGGATTGCGTTGGGCATCGTGGCGGAGAACATCAGCGTCTGACGCTCGCGCGGCACGTAGTCCACGATTCGTCGCAGATCGTGGATGAATCCCATGTCGAGCATCCGGTCGGCTTCGTCTAAAATGAGGATCTCGACCGCCCTCAGGTCGATGTGCCCTTGACCTATCAGATCCAGTAGCCGACCCGGCGTGGCGACCAAAGTGTCCACGCCTTTCTGTAAGGACCGCACCTGGGGTCCCTGCGATACGCCTCCGTAGACGACCGTGTGTCGCAGACCCGTGAACCGTCCGTAAACGGAAAAGCTTTCTCCAATTTGGGCTGCCAACTCGCGAGTGGGTGATAGGATCAGCGCCCGAATCTTGCGCTGGTTACCCGCGCGCCGACGGCCGTTCGCCTTTTGGGGCTCGTCGCCTCGGGCGGAAAGCTTCTGCAAGGTAGGCAGCGCGAAGGC
>CAZDHN010000483.1:0-5171 GCA_964505115.1 uncultured Planctomycetaceae bacterium | reverse complement strand
TCTCCTCGCGATGGCAACTCACGACGAAATACCGACCGGCTTCAAGCTCAAGACGCTCCAGCACGTCGGAGCGCTCGATCCGGTCGCGGTAATGCTCCAGCACCTCGAACATCGGCGAGCCGGTCTTGATGACCGTCTCCGGGCGGATCCCCTCGGCCAGCAAGTAGCGCCGGGCGTGCTCGGTGTAGGGCATGTTGATGTCGCTGATATGGTCGACGATCTTGCGGTTGATCTCCTCGGGCACGCGATAGTCGAAGCAGCGGTTGCCCGCCTCCATGTGAAAAATCGGTATCTTGCGACGCTTGGCCGGTATGGCCGATAGGCAACTGTTCGTATCGCCAAGGATCAGCAGGGCGTCGGGTGATATCTCCGCCATCAAAGCGTCGGCCGCAATGATCACGTTGCCGATCGTCTGGGCGCAATTCGCGCCGGCAGCCTGGAGGAAGTGGTCGGGCTTGCGGACCTCCAGCCCTTCGAAGAATATCTCGTTCAGTTCGTAGTCGTAGTTCTGGCCCGAGTGGGCCAGTACGTGATCAAAACGCAATTCCAGATCGGCAATCACCCGGGATAACTTGATAATCTCGGGTCGCGTGCCGACGATGGTCAAGACTCTCGGTCGGTGCATGTCGGGTTCCCGTTGGCCGGGGGATGGCCGGCTGACCGGCAATTCACGAAACGGGCGTTTAACGAAGCAGTTCGTCGCCGTCGGACATCTGTCCCTGACCGATCATCAGGTTGTGCTTTTGCAGCAGCGCTACGGTGCCTTTCAGATCAATCAGCGTGTCGGCCGAACTAAATTCGTTTGGCATGTTGATCAGTTCCTGACCTTCGGTCTGCAATTCGGGAAGCATTGGCAAGATCGCATAGTAGCTCGCGCCAGCGGTGATCACGTGTCGTCGCTCCTCCTCGGAGATGAGAATCTCGTGCATCTTCTCGCCGGGACGGACACCGGTTATCTGGATCTCGATCTTCCGATCTCCGATCAATGCCGTGGCAACGTCCATGACCGTGGCGGAGGGGATGTTGGGGATGAATATCTCGCCGCGATTCGCGCCGGCAAGCGCGGCAAACACCAGATCGACAGCCTCGTTGATGCTCAGGAGGAACCGGGTCATCTCCGGCACCGTCACGGTTACCGGCCCGCCGCTCTTGATCTGATCGTGGAACAGTGGAATTACCGATCCCCTGGAAGCAAGCACGTTGCCGTACCTGACGCAAATGAACCGGGTCTCCGAGGCCAGAACGTTGGCCGATATGAATATCCGCTCCTGAATGGCCTTGGTCATTCCCATCACGTTGATCGGCTTGCAGGCCTTGTCGGTGCTGATGCCGATTACCGTTTCGACGTTCAGTGCCTGCTCGCGTATTGCCCTAACGATATTGACCGCTCCGCCGCAATTGGTCTGGACGGCCTGCGAAGGGAAGTACTCGCAGGTGGGTACCTGCTTCAGCGCCGCGGCGTTTACCACAATGTCGGCGTCGCGCACCGCCGAACAAACGTCCGGATAACTCCGCACGTCGCCGATCCGGAATTCCAGGATGCTCTTGAAGTTCTTGTAAATCACCTCATCGGTGGTTACTTGCCTGTTCATGAACGCCACCCGCATGGCGTGCTGCTTGGCTTCGTCCCGCGATAAAATTATCACCTTGCGAGGCGTACCTATTTCACCCGAAAGAATGCGGCGGATCAGCACCTTGCCCATCGACCCGGTCCCGCCGGTAACGAGAATACTCTTTCCTTCAAGAATCACTTCCGATTCCTCTGGTTAAGTATGAATGAATGCTAGTTTGGTGATGATCTTACAAAAGCCGCGGTCGTGTCAAGGTGAATATAGCCGTTCGGACGTACGCTTGCCGGGAATAGCGGGGGCGGAAGCTCATTTGGTGAAATAGGCAATCTTGCACCATCGTCCCAGTCTTCTCATCATCCGCATCAGGCGTCCCCATACAGAGCGAGTGAGCGAAAGGTTGCCGGACGGGGTTGTGCCACTTTCGTTTCTCTGGTTCTGCTGATACCATGATATTGTCAGAACCGCTCGTTACGGAGCCCTCGCAATGCCGCTGGAATTCAACAAATTGGGTATCCGCTTCCAGTACCCCGACAATTGGTCTCTCGCCGAGGAAGACGCCCTGGCCGGCTGCCAGTCGGTGACGGTATACAGTCCCGGCGGAAGCTTCTGGTCGGTTGCCATCCACCCGCCCTCCAGCGATCCAAACGAGTTGGCGGCAGCGGCGCTCGAGGCCATGGCGGAGGAATACGAGGGACTTGAGGCCGAACAGGTCCGCGAGACCGTCGTCGGCCGCGAAATGGTCGGACACGATCTGAACTTCCATTGCCTCGATCTGACCAATACGGCCTGTGTTCGCAGCGTGTCTACCGGCCAGGCAACGCTCACCATCTTCTGCCAGGCCGAGGATCGCGAGATGGAGCGAATCCAGCCGGTGTTCCAGGCGATGACGATCAGCCTGATGCAGAATATCAAATAGGTCAACTGGGAAATATGTAAAGCAGGGGCGGCTTGCGATGGCATTTTCGAGCGGCGGAGGCTTGAGGTTGCTGCAGAGCTTAGCCCCGGCGTCCACGCGCGAACGAGTGCAAGTCTCACTCTGTTTGTAAGGCTTACAAGTAGGCGGCAGCCATCGGTGCAAAGTTCAAACGGCACCCATAATTCCGCAACCCGTTGGCTGACAACCAGTTGCGGCGAGTTGGTTTATCGCGAGGGCCGTGCATCACGCTTTGGCACGGCAGATGCATTAGGCATCTGTCAATAAACGATTCTTCGCCCCAGCGGCCTCGGGCCTTCCCCCCAGGCCAAGGCTACAACGGCACAAGAGGTCTAGCAAATCGTGGATCTTAGGTAAGCGTCAGCCAACAGAGGCAACGCAGAGCCCATCACGGGAAAGAGCCAGTTTTTCACGATCAGAGGACCCGGTCGGCTGCCCGCACAGCCAACCGGGTCCTTTTTTTGCTACCGACCATTTTCCTGGCTGGCAAGCGCCCGCTGCCGTTACGGCCGGAGAATGTAGCGGCAATTGGGGTCCAGAAGTGGTGGACGCTCGTCGAGCATGTCGGCCCGAGGGTTCGCCGCCGCCTCGGCCTTCACGCGGCCTAAAAGTTCGAGCAGCTTCTTAAGGTCGGGATCGTTCCGGTCGGCGAAGACGGCCCTCGAGCAACTCTGATCCCCGCCGGCCGACTTGGCCAACGGGGCCAGCAGCGCCCGGGTCTTTTCGATCTCGGGCAGTCGGACCCGGTACAGCACCGACGGCGCCACCGACGAACCGCTCGGCGGTGCTCCGTGGCACGATTGACAGCGGCGGATGTAGACCTCGTTCAGGGCGGCGCGCTGGTGGATGAAGAGTTCCCGACCGCCAATACTCCGAGGCTGGTTGAAGGTGTAGGTGCCGTAGTAGGGGCTATTGCAGTCGATCCAAGTGACCAGGCGACGGAAATCCTCCGGCGGCATGTCGACGCGCCCTTCTTTCTTGTGCGTGGTCAACAGCACCTCGATCATCTTGCTGGCATGAGAGCCGTAATACTTCGGCCCACGGGTCGACAGGCTCTCGCAAGTGTAGTCGCTGGCATACTTGACCAGGCTCTTGCCGGTCAGCGTTTCGTAGGCGACGTTGAACAGGTTCGTGAAGTCGGGCGAAAGGTCGACCTCGCCCTTGGGCTTTGGGCCGGTGTGGCACTCGGCGCAGTGTTTGTTCAGAACCGGTTGAACGTCGTGGTAGAAGTCGGGACCGTGAATGCCGCCGTTTGGCGGTGGCGTTATCTCGGACGGCTGGCGGTGGAAGGCAGTCGTGTCGAAGCTGATCGGCGCGGAGTGCTTTTGCTCGTGGCAGCCCACGCAGCCGAATTTCTCGCCGGGCGCCACGCTGGTGAAGCTGCGCATCCGCTGAATTTCCATGAAGTTCTCGTCCAGGGCCGCGAAGTAGAGGGCCTTGTCCGCCGGCACGCGGAAATGCGCCGACCCGTCCGGATCGACCGGCACGGTTCCCCAAAGCCGCTTGAGCGCCAGATGCCCCCGGTTGGAAATGACCGGGTATTGAATTGCGTAGCCGGGGCAGTCGGCCGAGACCGGCTTGGGTATCTCCTCGATCACCCGCAGGTACTTCACCGCGCCGCGTTTAATCCCCTCCAGCCCGTTGTATACGTTGGTAACGTAAAACACGCCGGTCTGCTGCTTATCCGGCTTCTTGCCCTCCCGCGCGGTGTCCGAGCCGCGAGGCTTCACAACCAGGGGGACGCGACGCGATCGGACGGGCAGCGGCTCGAAGGCGGCCAGTTCCGGATCGCGGTAGATCAGGTCGCGATTGTTCCAGCGATCCAGCAGGTATATCCCATAGCCGGTCGGGTCCCGATCGTCCGGGCCGTAGCAGTACGAGGCGATGAAGTACTTCTCCGAGAGCGGATAAGCGTAGGTGTAGTAACCCACATCCTTGCGCAGCCAGCCGAAATGCACCGACGGCGGCAGTTCCGGAGTGATGTTTTCGTAGATAGCCGGGCTGGCGTGGGTATCGGCCGGATGGACCAGCGCCACCGGCCCGCAAGCCAAGGGCATGTGCGGCGCGAGAACGCAGACGAACAGTCGGCTACCCGGCACGCGGAACGGTTCCCAGTAGGTGAGCGGCCCAAAATGGTTGCCCGCGATATGGGCCATTCGCGTGCCGTCGGGGTTCCCCACCCAAAGGCTCTGCTGGTTCCCCAGGTGCTTGTCGACGTATTCCCAGCGGGTGAACGTAACCTGGCCGTTGGGCATTACGCTGGGTTTGAAATCGTGGATCGTGTTGGGCGATATGCAGCGGATCCCCGTCCCGTCGTTGTTCATCGTGTGCAACACCGAGACCGTAAACGCGTTATGGCAGAGCGTTACCCGGCGGCAGCGGGTGGAAACGAACATGATCTTTTTGCCGTCGGGCAGATAGCAGGGGTCGACGTCGTCATATTCGCTGTCGGTAAGTTGTCGCAATCCGCTGCCGTCGATATTGATTTCGTAAACGTGGCAGGGACCGGGATGGTCGGCCTTGTAGGAGAAGAGCACGCGGCGCGCGTCGAACGAGAGGTCCGGATCGCGGTAGATGGCGTCGGTCTTCATGCCCTTGGTCAGATTCGTGATCCGGCCGTCCGGCCGAACCGGCGACAGCGTCACAATGCCGCTACCCTCCTTGTA
>CAZDHN010000482.1:0-5200 GCA_964505115.1 uncultured Planctomycetaceae bacterium | reverse complement strand
CCGTAACCGTACCAGTATGGCTGGCGATACGCTCGACTGTAGTAAGGATGGGACCCGTGTCCGTGCGGATGATGCCGATGATGGGTTGCCGGGCCGTGCGTGGGCACGGGCGAACGGGGCACGGGCGAACGGGGCACGGGCGAACGGGGCACGGGCACGGTCGGAGGAGTCGGCTGAGGCGGCCGAGGCGGTCCGGCTTCGCCGCGCGAGCCCAGGCCGCTTGCGATCAACGCGACCCCGATTGTCGTCACCAGGCGTTTCATGGCAGTCTCCCCGTGGGATTGAGGAAAGAACGTCTACCGCCGCTGCAACTTCCAGTATGGCCGGTTTCTGCAAATGAAGCAAGCAAACTAATATGACAGCGCCACTTCGGCAACTGCAAGATGACGCCACCGGGCTTGCCCCGGTGGATTGGCGTTTGAAAACTACATCACGACACTCGTGCCATGTCCGGCCTCCGCTCGCTTCCACCGAAGGCGGAAGCGAGCGGAGGCCGGACAGAAGGGCGGGATTCACGTCTTCAGTTTCCAAACCCTATTTCCACTGGGGCAAGCCCAGTGGGGACAAGCACTTACGCATGGTATCCATCCCGGCCACGAAAGGAGACAGGTCCATGTTTTCGGCCTGCAACTTCAGCGAGATCGACAATCAACCGACCGAAAAATGGACCAGTCCCCGGTGCAAGCGCAAACGGGCGGCTCCGACGGATTACTGAAAATCTTCCAACTCGGTAATCCAGAGGCGGATTTCGTTGTCGTATTCGCTGGCCAGGTCGCCTTTGATCAACTGGCGGTGAAAACTGGCCGCGCCTTCCTTGACCAGATCGGCCGCCTCGGCGCTGGGGAAACGGCGCATGGGGTCCGGGGCGACAAGGCCGCGACAAAAGCTCATCAACAATTCGTTGCAGACCACTTCGTCCGGCAGGATACTCGGAAGCCGCTGGGCCAGGAACCGCTTCGCTTCGAGCAAGTCCCGGTAGCTGGTCCGGCCGGCAAAGGGCGGCGAGCCGGAAAGCATCTCGATCAACACGTATCCCAGGCTGGCGAGATCTGAACGCCGCGAAGCCTCGTCGCCTTCGAGCACTTCCGGCGCGGCGTAGACGGGGGTGCAGGTCCGAATCGGCGGAACGTTCTCCAACTCGAAGGCCGACCCGATGTCGACGATCTTGGCGTCGCCAGTCCGCTTGAGCATGATGTTCGACGGCTTGATGTCGCCATGCACGATCCCCTCGCGGTGTAGGGCGGCCAGGGCGGCCAGACAATCGCGAATAATGGCGATGGCGATCCCCGGCTTCACCCTGGGCTGTACCGGCCCGGCCGTGACAATCACCTCGTTGATGTACTTCCAGCGGCGGTTGCTCACCCGGTCGCGCACCCAATCGAGCATGCGGCCGTTCAGCAGCCGGGCGAGATCGAAGCCATCGACCCACTCCATCTCCATCAAGCGGATTCGATGACGGTCGACCCAGTTGTGTACGTCCAGCAGGTTGTCTTGCTGGATTTGGGCCACGTGGGCGGCGACCTGGGCAATCCGGCCCATGGCCTCGTCGTACATCCGATCGTCTTCGTAACGTTCCGGCGAGAAGATTTTCAGTGCCACGGGCAGAGTGAAGTTGTCGGTACCACGTCGCTCGGTCAGGTAGACCACGCCCTGGCCTCCGGAACCCAAGAGGCGGATCAAGCGATGGTGCTCGGTCCAACTGAGGCGTTTCTCTTCGACAATGGTATGGTATCGAAGCAGCAGTTCGTCGGAGCAATTTCCGCACTCATGTCCGCCCCACGTGCGCGTGGCCCGCCCTTCGTGGAAGGTCGTTGTCGACATTGCTGCGCCTATGATCGTGATATGACGGTGATGATTTCAGCCGCTCCCCCGTGGGGAACCGCAATTGTATATTCTAGGCGTTGCCCCGATTCTTTTCCAGCCCGACATTTTGGCCGGCTTGGTGGCCCGTGGAAAGGGCGTCGCTACGATTTGGGTGCCACTGCTGGCTTGTCCAGCAGTGCGAAGCACAACCGCCGCAAAGACACTGCTGGGCAAGCCAGCAGTGGCACCCCGCGGGCTGAATTCTTGCGAATCCAGCTACCCTTCCCACCGACCGTTACGTTCCGCGCAGAACATCAGTCCACAGGGGGGTTTTGCCGTTGCGGATGGGGAAACCGAGGGTCTTGTCGGCCAGGTAGTTTATCAGCGGCCGGCCGGCCTTCCAACGCTCGATATTCTGGCAGAACATCCGCGTCATGTTATCGATCCGCCAGGTGCTCTGACCGGCCACGTGGGGCGTGATAATCACGTTGGGCATCTCCCAAAGCCGGCTATCCGCCGGAAGGGGCTCCCGTTCGGCTACGTCAAGAACCGCCCCGGCCGGTCGGCCCGACTCCAGCGCCGTGACCAGGTCCTTTTCGACCACCAACTGTCCCCGGGCCATATTGGCCAGCAGGGCGTCGGGTTTCATGTGCGATAGCAGCTTGGCGTCGAACATGCCCCGCGTCATTTCATTTAGTGGCAGTGATAGCACCAGCAGGTCGACCTCCGACATCATCTCCTCAAGCCGACCGGCCGGCCAAAGCGACTCGACGTAGTCGGGCTTATCGATGGGAAACATATCGGTGGCCAGAATCCGCGTCTTGAACGTTCTGAGAATTTCGGCCAGCCGGCGGCCCACTCCGCCGAATCCGCAGATGCCGACCGTCCGGTGGTGCAGGTCGAGTGTCGGGCGGCGGATATACTCCCGCTTCTGGCTCGCCTTGAAGAAAACCGGCAGGCTGCGATACCAGGCCGTTAACAGCCCGATCGCGTGCTCGGCCACCTGATCCGACAAGACGGCCGACGCACTGGTTACCGTAATATCCGAAGCGATGACCGAGGGCACCAGGCAGTGGTCCATGCCGGCGGCCGACGATTGTATCCAGCGCAGCCGGCCCTGCTGGACGACCCTTTCCCAATCGACCGGGACTTTCGGATGACCGCAGAAAATGTCGGCCGTCAACAACGCCTCGTCCACCTCCTCTTGTTCCACGGCGACCACTTCAGCCTCGGGCATGGCGGCCGCTATCCGCTTGCAGTGACGCTCCTCGACCGGATAACACAGGACAATACGCATGGCAAAAAGCACCCTACCTCTCTTGACCGTAGCTGAATTCGCAAGAATTCAGACGAATTGCCATTTAGGGCTGAACTCTTGCGAGTTCAGCTACAACCGACGTAACACATCATTTTGCCCCATCCGACGCTTTGACGCCAGTGGCCCCGCAGTCCTTTGCTAGGCGGGCTGGCGGGCCCCCGAAGTGGCAGCCGGGCGAAAAAAGTGCGAACCCCGTCCTGGCTCCGCAAAGCGCGAGCGATTACAATGGATGGAGATGGCAATCGGCTGATATCCTACCTGGTGCGCGGTCTGGATGCCGCACGTGCTTGAGACGGAATCGCTCGACCGCCGCGCCGCATGAAGATTCCCGCCAGCGACCATATCCGCGCCGTGATACGTGGCAATGCCGCGAGCGACACACGGCGGAACAATACGAGAGGAGGTTTCCCCTGCGATACTCCAAGTTCCAAATCGGTACTCTGACCGTGGTGATGCTGGTCGCCTTGCGACTGACGATCGGCGCCCATTTCTTCTACGAAGGCGTCTGGAAAATCAACAACGCCGACAAGTTCTCGGCCAAGCCGTTCCTGACGATGGCAAAGGGCCCGGCGGCTCCGCTCTACTACGCCATGGTGCCCGACATCAACGGCGAACGGCGGCTCGCCATCAGCGAGGACGACAAGGGCCAACCGGTCATCAAGGGCGAGACGTACTTGAAAGCCTGGCAGGATCTGCTGGATCGGGTCGTCGACAAATACAAGTTGGGCGACGACCAACAGAAGGAAGCTGGGGAGCTGTTCGAACGCTACGAGGACTCGCTCGACGAATACCTGGCCGACAACCTTGAGGACATCACCGCCTACTTCGGCGCGCTCGAGCGACACCGCGAGCACAAGGCGGCCGGCAACAACGGCGCGGCGCACCAGAAGAAGCGTATCTGGGACGAGCAGATGAAGCTCCGTGGCGAGGCGGGCGGCTGGCTGAACGAGATCGAGGGGATGGGCGACGATTACGCCATGGCGCTCTGGAACGTTTTAGACGACGATCAAAAGGCCTCCGGCGATTTGCCGCGTGCCTGGACCATGTCGGACTTCATGGACTTCGCGGTCACTTGGGGGCTGACGGCCATCGGCTTCTGCCTGATCGTGGGCTTCTGCAACCGGCTGGCCTGCCTGGGCGGAGCCGTCTTCCTGATCAACGTCCTGTTGACCCAGCCGCCCTGGCCGGCAATCTACCCGCCGGCGCCGTCCGTGGTCGGACACGCACTGATCATCGACAAGAACTTCGTCGAGATGGTGGCTATGGTCATGTTGGCCACGACGGCCGTGGGCCGTTGGGGTGGTCTGGACTACTTCCTCCACCACTGGCTGGGCCGGCCGATCGAAGCCTACCTGGAACAGAAGTGCAAAAAATAGCGTATTGATAGGGTGCCACTGCTGGCTTGCCCAGCAGTGCGAAGCGTAACCCGGCGGAAACACTGCTGGGCAAGCCAGCAGTGGCACCCAAATCGCCCAGCAGTGGCACCCAAATTGCGAATAACCGAATTCTTGCGAATCCGGCTACAAAAAAGGAAAGGTGACCCGATGAATTTTAGTCCCGAAGAAAAAGCCGCCGGGAGAGAGAACTTCCGCGCCGCGGTTGACGGCGATTTCTCGCGGCGCGATTTCCTCAAGGGCGGGGTAGCGGCCGGAGTGGTCTCCGCCGGTGGACTGGGCGCCTTCTATTTCGGCTACGGGAAGTCGCACGGCAACCCGGTTAGGGTAGGCGTAATCGGCACCGGCGACGAGGGCAACGTGCTGATCGGCGCCATCAATCCCGACTATATCGACGTCCGAGCGATCGCCGACATTCGCCCCTACAACCTGCATCGGGCTTTCCACGGCGACCACTACAGCGACGCCGCGTTGGCCGCCCGCTGTGGTCTGATGACCAAGTACGGCTGGAAGACCGAGGACGAAGCCCGCAAGCACGTCAAGGTCTACGGCGACTACCGCGAACTGCTCGCAAACGAACCGGACATCGAGGCGGTGATTATCGCCCTGCCATTGCACCTGCACGCCCCGGCTGCCATCGCGGCCATGAAGGCGGGCAAGCACGTGATGACCGAGAAGCTGATGG
>CAZDHN010000481.1:0-5227 GCA_964505115.1 uncultured Planctomycetaceae bacterium | reverse complement strand
CGACACCTCGACTACATCCGTTACATGCGGAACTACGCGAGCGCTGCCCATCCAAATCAAAACGAACTCTCTGGTCTGCAACTCGTTTCATGGTTGGAGACCTGCATTAAGGAGGTCATAAACCTACCGCAAGAAAATGTCGTAGTAGAAATCCGCAAACTCCTCGGAAACATAAAGGAAAACGAGATCACGGAGGCGGAGGCACGTCGCATTGCGGTCTTCTTCACTGAATTGACACCAGATCGAGTGGATACGTTAGCATCCGGATTCTTTGGGATATTTATTGATCAGTCTGCAGATGAGCAAACGCGGGAAAACATACGGCTGCTCCTTCCAGAGCTTTGGCCCCGCGTGTCCACGGATGCTCGCAACGGATTCGGCCTTCGCTACGCCCGGTACGTTGCAAACAATGACGCTGACCAACAGGCTTGGGCGCGTGAATTCCTTGACCTCGTCGACGGGGCTGAGTATCTCCCAGATTCGATTCGCGTCGCGGAAATTGACTCTGCGATACAAGACCTACTCAGTGCTCACCGTGGAATGAACAACTTCTACACGGAGCCCGGCGCGGCCCGCCAGTTGAAGACTTCCGCAGGTAGTTCCGATGCGGTTCCGGATTCCATAAGGACACGTTACGTTCTGTGCCTAGTTGAGGTCTACTTGACCAACGGAAACGGCGTCGCGTGGAATGCCGAACCAATATATGAAGAACTGATTCGAGGTTTCACTCCAGAGATGGCAATGGTGGCCTTGATCGCGTTTTCCAACAAGAATATTGCAAGCAGCCTACAGTTCGGGAAATGCAAGGAGAAATGGCAGGATATTCTGAAATTGATCACTCCTAAGATACGCAACGCGACTGCCAAAGAACTCCTCGCCGCAATTGAGGCTTCACACGCGCCACTGGAAAAGCTGTCGGAAGATTCGACTCTAATGGCGAAGGTTAAGAGCCTTCGCAAGATACTTGGCATCTAAACGAAACATACAGAACAAAGGCATGTAGCAGAGCCGTAACAAGCGGGCCGGTTTTGCTTGCAACCACACTCACGGCCTGCTGATGCCAATCGTTAGCCTATAAACTTCCCCCGCACCTACCCGAACCCTACCGTTTCCACACGGATACCGAACGGGCCCGCGAGATGGAGCCCCAAGATGAAAGCAAAATACGCGTTAACGATAGCGGCGGCCTGTCTTCTTGGCTCGCAAGCCCAGGCCTATAACCCGCCGGTCGATTCGGCCGGGCCGCTGGTGGCGAGGATCGAGGGGCCGGAGGTGGTAACGCAGGTCGACGTGGCGTTGCCGGTCCGCGTGCTGCTGGAGAACAAGGGCGACGTGCCATTGGCGGGAACGGTCGAGTTGGGGCTGGTCGACCAGTGGCGGGCGGAGCCGAGCGGGCCGGTGCGGTTTTCGGTGCCGGCGGGTGGCAAGACGGCACATGAATTCAAAGTAACGGCCGGCAAGGGTACGTATGGCGATGTGCATTACCCGATCCACGCCTTCGCGCGCTTCGAGTTGAACGGCCGCCGACAGATGGCCCATCCGATTCTGATTCTCGAAACGAAGTTGCCCCGGCCGCCCAAGTCGATGGCGCCGGTCGAGTGGAAGCCGGTCGAGGTGCCCAAGACGGGTCAACTGGCCCTTTGGCGGGTGCCGGTCAAGCGAGCGGTGGTTCAGGTATTCGGCGAGAAGCCGGCGGTGATGCCCGTCGGCTGGCAGGGTAGCGAGCCTCGCGGTCGCGGATCGTTTCACACCGGTCGGCATACGCCTCCGGACGGCCAAAGCCGCGAGATGATCGGGATGCATCCGCCCTATGCCGACGGGCACGTGGGCACGATGCTGGTCGAGTTCCCCTTGGTGTTACCGAAGACGCAGCCGATCGGGTTGTCGTTTGCCACGGCGGTCCGGACGGGCGGGAAGGGCGACGGCGTAACGTTCCGCGTCCGAGCGGTGCCGCTGGACGCCCCCGCCGGCCAGTTCGGCGATATCCTCTTCGAGCGACATTCGGCCGACACAAGCTGGCAGCAGGGCGAGGCCGATCTGAGCAAATTGGCCGGGCAGTCGATCCGCCTACAACTGGAATCGCACCCGGGCCCCAAAAACAATACGGGCTGGGATCAATCGTACTGGGCCGAACCGGTACTGTCGACCGGCACGCTTCCAACCCCGGCCCCCTTCCCGCCCAAAGACGATAGCGGCTCGCAAGTGCTCGGCACGTTGAAGCGGGGAGCCGTCGAGTACGAGGTTCGCATCTGGCCCGGCCGGCGCGGACTGCTCGATACGGTTGTCGGATTCAGTTCGGACGGCGGCCGCTTGTGTTTTCGCGGTTTTTCCGTTCGCGTGGCTGGCGATCAGCTTGAAGATACCGGCTCGCCCACTCGCTTGGTCGAGGCCAAGCGGGAACCGATCGAAAGCGGCTACCAGATTCGACACCGGTTCGAGACGATGCGCGGCACGTTCGAGTTGGTCGGCCGACTGTATATCGAGCGGGATACGCTCAAGGCCGCTTTCCGCCTGGAGAACGGCCCGGCGCCGGAGCCCTGGCGCGTGGTCCGCCTGGAAGACGTGGCTGCCGGCTCCTGGAGCCAGTCGGCCCAGCGCGTATACGCCGGGCACGGCAACGTGGTCTGCCAGCCCGAGGCGTTTCGGATGAGTTTTGGCGGGCACGGGTTGTCAACTTCGTTCGTCGGGTTCGACTTCGCCGACGGGTTGTCGCTGGTTCAGGCGACCGACGTGCCACCCAGTCACCTGGAAGTGGAGCCGGCCGACCGGCACTACTCGCTGCACGTGGCCGATAGCTCGGTCACGACCTTCATTCCCGACGCGAACGTCTGGAACGCTGCCCGAGCGTGGCACGATACGAACGGCTTGAAGGCGGCCGGTGGCGTGCGGAAGGCGGCCGGCCGGTTCGTGTTCGACATCTGGGGCGGTCGCTACGGCGAGAGTGCCGAACTGCTCCGTCAGGCGTTCAGCTACGGGCTGACCGATTCGATGGTGATTTGGCACAACTGGCAGCGTTGGGGATACGACTACCGGTTGCCCGACATCTATCCACCCAACCCCAAGTACGGCACGCTGGACGAGATGCGGGAGTTGATCGGGGTCTGCAAGACGGCCGGCGTGCCGTTCGGCCTGCACGATAACTACATCGACTTCTATCCCGACGCCGAAGAGTTCTCCTACGATCAAAATATCGCTTTCCATCCGTCGGGCGAGCCCGTCAAGGCATGGCTCAACGAAGGTCGCGACGCCCGTTCGTACCGTTATCGGGCCGATCGCGTGGCGCCGTTTCTGAAGCGGAACGTGAAGCTGATCCGCGAGCACCTGGGCGCGACGGCATTCTTCATCGACGTTTGGACCAGCGTCCGGCCGTACGAATACTGGACGGCCGACGGGAAATTCTTCACCGCCAAGTACACTCGGGATACCTGGGGTGAACTGTTCTCCTGGATTCGCGATACGCTGGGCCACGACGCGCCGCAGAACTCCGAGGCCGGACACGATCAACTCATCGGCCATCTGGACGGCGCCGACGCGCAGCACTTCCGCGTCGGCCCTCCCATGCCCGGCAAACGTGGTTGGTGCGTGTTCAACTGGAAATGTGCCGACGCCGAGCGGACGCCCTGGTTCGACGCGGCCCATCACGATCGCTTCATCCTGCACGGGGCCGGCTACCCCAGCCGATACCCGGGCGGACTCGACGCGCGATTGCACGGCATCTACAGCGACGACTACATCGCCACCGAAGTGCTCACCGGCCATCCGGCAATGGTGCCTTCGCCCTTTGGGTACGACGTGGTCCGCAAATACTGGCTGCTGGGCGAATTGATGCGGGCACTGGCCTTGCGGCGGATCGAAGGGGTCGAGTTCGTCGACGATGACATCCACCGGCAACACATCCGCTGGAGCGGCGGGGCCGACGTCTGGGTGAACCGGGGTCGGACCGATTGGACCGTGGCCGACCACGCGCTGCCCGAATGCGGCTTCCTCGCCCGGGTGCCGACCGAAGGGGAAACCGTCGAGGCCTCGATTAGCCGCCGCGACGGGATCATTGTCGAGATGGCCAGATCGGCCGACCGGCTCTACGTCAACGGGCGCGGGATCGTCACTAACACGCTGGCCATTCAGCCGACCCTCAAGGAATTAAAATACCTTGGCGACCGCAAGTTCGAGCTGTCGCTGGTCTGGCAGGCCGACGATCCGATCCCGGCCGGCTGGTCGCCGTTTATTCACCTATGCGACGCGGCCGGCGAGATCGCCTTCCAGGCGAGCCATCAGCCGGGCAAGTTCGAGAAGGAGCAAAAGGGGAAGATAGTCGCCAAGGCGTTGTCACGCGTGCCCGACGGTCTGAAGCCGGGCGCGACGTTCGAGCTTCTGATCGGCATCTACAACCAGCAGAGTGGCCAACGGCTCGCGCTAAGTGGTCCCGACGACGGCCAGCAGCGGATTCGCCTGGGCAAAATCCAACTGAAGGGCGAAGGCGACCGGCTGGATGGCATCGCCTGGACGCCGCACCGGTCCCAGCCCGACCCCCGGCTAACACGACAGAATCCGGACGCCAAGCCGATCGGTTTTGGCCCCGTGACCACGACCGGCGGTTGCCGGCTGAGCCCGCAAGGTGAGTCGCTGGTGATCACGCCGCTGCCGACGGATCGGGGTCCGGAGTTCACCGTCCACCTGCGCTGGGCCGACCTGGGCTGGAAGTTGCCCGAGCCAAAGTTCGTCGAGACGCTTGACCGGCAAGGCAAGGTTGTCGACCGCCGGCCGATCGTCCGGAAAGACGACAGCCTGATCGTCATCTGCCGGCCCGGCGTGTTCGCCTATCGACTTACGGCCGAGTGAGGGGTACTCGAATACCCCGACAAATAAGCATCGTTTCCCGGCCCTCTGACTATAATGGAAGACGGGGCCTTTTCCATTCTCATCGAGGCGTACGCTGATGCGTGAATCCGTTTCCGAAAGACCATCTATTGGGGAGTCGGTTCCGAGTCCTCCGGCCGAAACGACTGTTGCTCCGCGGCACATAGCCGATCTGATCGGCAAGATCAAGGAATCGGCCGACAAGCTGGCCGACGACCGCACCAGCCGCGGCGATCTGAAGATTCTCAGCCGGGCCTTGCGCGAGTTGCGTTGGGCATTCAAAATCTTTAGCCCCTACCGGGGTCGCCGTAAAGTGACCGTCTTCGGCTCCGCCCGAACGCGGCCGGACGAGCCGGCATATCGGCAGGCG
>CAZDHN010000480.1:0-5248 GCA_964505115.1 uncultured Planctomycetaceae bacterium | reverse complement strand
ATTTAGCCAAAGCGACCTCTTGGTGTACCCTCAATTGTGATTTGCGGCACTAGTCGAAATTATCTCCACCCACCTCAAGTCAACTCATTCCGCGCCCGACCACGCAGGGCAAGTCGCTGCCGCGCGCCAGTTCTCGACTCCACGACAGTCATTCCACCCCTTCGGCGAATATTTACAATAAGCCCGCCGTAACTTATTGCTACAACAGGCTTTGCGTCAGGTGGAGACGAGCGGACTCGAACCGCCGACTTCCTGGTTGCAAACCAGGTGCTCTCCCAACTGAGCTACGCCCCCAAAAAACCGCCTGATCCATGGCGATCAAACGGAACCACTGTATCAACCGATTCTACCCTCTTGGGCCCGTTTTGCAAAGGCGGTTGGATAACTCGTGACCGCTGACGGGATGTCTATTGATCTTTGCATGGGGCGGCAGGGCCGCCAACCAAACCGGTGCTGCCGCACCCAGGCAAGAACCCACCCCCCACTAATCGCTGAACTTCGTTAAGAACTTAACGATCTTTAAGGTTAGTAGTATGGTTAATGCGCCGATCAAGGGGGATCAGCCGGGTAACCGGTCTGCGTCCTCGGTCATCGGCCATGCAAGGGGCAATAGCGGCCCGGGCTCAGGGGGTCTTGTCCAGGATGTTGTTCTGGACCACGGTCTGCTTGGCGCCACGGAGGTTCAAGGCGGGTGGGTTATGCTTGCTGTTGCGGTTGAGGGCGACCGTCGTGTTGGCGATGATCAGGAGCCGGCTACATTTGTCGTCGGCCAGGACCGCCTCGCCGTCCAGCCCGGTGAATCCGTTGCCCGATATTACGATGTCGGACGTTCCGGCCAGCCGGATGCCGGTGGCCGCGGACTTGTAGGGCTTTCCCTTCTCGCCGATCCAGTTCCCGGCGAATTGGTTTCCGGTGACGGTGATTCGGCCGCTTTGTGGCCCGATGGTTAGTGCGTGCGGGGCCACGACCACGAAGTTGTTGGCCGAGACGGTGCAGCCCCAGGCGTCGCGCAAATCGATGCCGCCGCCGAAGTTGTGGGCGATTACGTTGGCGCTGAGCGTGATGCCGTAGCAATCGCGGTCCAAGATGACGGCCGTCCCCTTACACTCCTCGATCATGTTGCCCGACAGCACCGAGCCGTAAGTGTTCTCGATGACCACGCCGTGCCGCAAGTGGTCGTCGATGTTGTTGCCGTTCATGCAGAGGTTGTAGCCGTCGATGAAGCGGACGGCGTCCTGGTTCTCCTCGAACTGGTTGCCGTTGACGATCGTGTCGTGCGCGCCGACGGCGTACAGCCCGGCCTTGCCGTTGTAGGTGATGATCGAGTCGGAAACCCGAGCGTCCTCGCGACAGGCCAGCATGTTGATTCCATGCCCGCCGTGGTGATCGATGCTCATGCCGTGGACATAGAGTTCCTCGCAGTGAACGGCCAGCAGGCCGTCGCCGCTTTTCGGGTTGCCGCTAACGCGGAAATCGGCCACTTGCACCCGCCAGGCTCGCCACGGCCGGGGCGGAGGGTCCTGGTTGGGGCCAAAGGGGCGCAAGATCAAGGCCGGCTTGCCCGACTCGTTCCTGTTGATCAGATGCGTGGCCGCTCCGGAACCCTCGATCCGCGTGTTCTGCCGCGAAAGGACCAACGGCTCGGTCAGCTCGAAGTTGCCGGGCGGAAGCTTCACCAGCCCGCCGGCCTCGGGCAGCGCGTCGAAAGCCGCTTGCAGGTTGGGGTACTTCGATGCGTCGATCACCGCCGGTCCCAACGCAGGCGGCTTGGCGGCCGGCTCGGCTGCCGCAATTCCACCGACAATAATCAAGCACAACAACACGGCCGCAAACAGGTGTGAATATCTCACGATGATGCTCCTGGAATGTGGGGATGTATCCGGCCGCGGGCTGGTGAATCTTAGGCAACTCGCAACAAATGCTCTACCTGGAGGTGAGGCAGCAGTCTTTCAGCCACGGATGAAACACGGATTGAACACGGATAAAGGTTAAATGACTTGGAGTGACTATTGACGCCGTGGGAACGCTTCTCGTGGCCTGGATGGATTTCAGATCGAACAGAAGATAACGAAGCAAACGAAGGAAGTAACTGTAAAGCTACCGACGGTTGTTGCCCATCGTTGTGCCATCGGCCGCTGGCTTTCATCTATTGCTTCTTTCTTCGTTGCCTTCGTTAGCTTCTGTTCATCCTTGATGTTTCGTAAACACTTACAAACCATCCGTGTCTATCCGTGTTTCATCCGTGGCTAGATCCCTTTCTTTCGTTTGGTGACAATAAATGGCTGCCTTACTTCTTCACCGGTGTCGGATCGGTTTGCTTGGTGACGATGTTATGCTCGACGATCGAATCCTTGGCGGCGGCAACGTCCAGCGGCGGTTTGCGCGGGGCGTCGCCCCGCTTGACGTCGACAATCACGTTGCCGGTTATCAGCAGGCGTTTGCACTTGTCGTCGGCCTGGATGGACTGTGCGTCCAGTCCGCTGAAGGAGTTGCCCGAGATGACGATGTCGCTGGTTCCGGCAAGGATGATCCCGGTGGCCAGGTTCGGTTTCCCGACTCGCAGCGTCTTTCCGCCGATGAAGCTGTCGGAAAAATTGTTGCCGGTGATGGTGATACGGCCGCTTTGTGGTCCGACCCGAACGCCCAGCACGGGATCGATAACGAAGGTGTTTGCCGAGACGGTGCAGCCCCAGGCGTCGCGCAGGTCGACGCCGCCGCCGAAGTCGTCGGCAATTACGTTGGCGCTGATGGTGATGCCGTAGCAGTCGCGGTCCAGAATGACGGCCGTGCCCGCGCATTCCTCGATCATGTTGCCCGACAGGACCGAGCCGTAGGTGTTCTCGATAACCACGCCGTGCCGGAGGTGGTCGTCGATGTTGTTGCCGTTCATGCAAAGGTTGTAGCTATCGAGGCATCGCAGGGCGTCCTGGTTCTCCTCGAACTGGTTGGCGTTGACGACGATGTCGTGCCCGGCCAGTATGTTCACGCCGGCCAGCAGGTTGTAGGTGAAGATACTGTCGGCGATTCGCGCGTCCTCGTAGCAGTGGATCAGGTTGACGCCGTTTCCGCCGCAGTGGTCGACGGTCACGCCTTGAATGTAGATCTCGTCGATGTTCGTCGCCTGGATGCCGTCGCCGCTTTTCGGTTTGGTGCTCTTGTTATTGATCGCGGCGGGGTCGCCCGATATGCGGAAGTTGGCCAACTGCACGTGCCAGATTCGCGCCTTGGGGTTCTTATCGAGATTCGGCGGTCGGACGATCAGGGCCGGCTTACCTTGTTCGTTGCAGTTGATCAGCTTGGTAGCCGCCCCGGCGCCAACCACTCGGGTTTCGCCTCGCTGGAGGACCAACGGCTCGGTCAGCTTGAACTCGCCGGGCGGCAGCTTCACCAGCCCACCGGATTCCGGCAGGGCATCGAAAGCCGCCTGGAGAGTTGGGTACTTAGACGCATCGATAACCGCCGCGGGCTTCACGTCCTTTTTCGCCGCCGGCTCGGCCGCCAAGGCCCAAGGAGCAACCAACACGATAACCAACGGCAGAATCGATCCCACGGCCAGCGATTTTCTGATTCTCATGACACGTTCCCTTCAAAGATGGTGAGTTGAATTCCTCGGCAGGATAGTATAACCGTTCGCGGTGGGAAAACACACTACCGTGCGACGATTCCCGTTTATTGATCTTTGCATAGTCAATGCGCAGCTCAAGGGGGTTCCGCCGGGGAACCGGGCTTCGCCCTCGATCATTGGCTATGCAAGGGTCAATAGGCGGCGGACTCTTCCCTTAGCCCCCGGCTTTGCCGGGGGACGGGTGGCGTTGTTGACCGGCGTTGATTGGAATTTCCAACAATCCCCCGGCGGAGACGGGGGCTGAGGGACGGAATCGCAATGTGTGGTTGCGGCCGAAAGCCGCGCCAGGATTTCAAAGTCGCGGGGAGCGAGAAGCTACCTTCCCCGCCGAGCACCGGCGCCGCGCGGCGGCCGACCATTCTTTCTTCCGTTCGCTTCGGAAGGCAACTCGGGCAAATCGAGCTCATCGCGATAGGCGGCCGCGCCCAGCACAACCTCGTCGCCTTCCTCGAGACCCTCGAGTATCACCACGAACTTGTCGTTGGTCGAGCCGATTGTCACTTCATGTGATTTATAGCCATGCTCGTCTCGAAACACGCAATAGTGCCGCGCGCCATGCTCGAACACCGCCTGAACGGGTATCTGCAAAATATCGGGGAGCTGTTCGACCGTAATTCGCACTTCGGCGGTCAGGCCGGGTCTCAGGTCGGGCGGCGACTCGAGTATCTTGACGATCGTTTCGTACGACTTCATGCTGGAGGCGTACCTGGAAGTGGGCGCGGGATATTCGCTCACCTTCTCCACGCGGCCGGTTAGTTCCATGTCGGCGAAGGCGTCCAGCCGAACAACGGCCGGCATGCCTTTCGTGACCAGCGAGACCTTCGACTCGTTGACCTTGGCCTTGATCTGCATCCGTTTCGGGTCGGGTAGCCGGATGATCACCTGTCGCTCGCGGATCATCGTGCCTTCCTCGATGATCGTCACGTTTGAACCGTGGCGATTGCTGACGTTCGCGTAGACCACCTGGCCGGCCTCGGGCGCCTTGATAAGGCACTTCTCAATCTGGCTTTCGGTCAGCGCCAGCTTCTCCACGTCCAACTGGTAGCTTGCCTCTTCGGCCTTGAGCTTGGCTTTGGATGTCTGGATGTCGCTTTCGAGTTGCTTGAGCATCTTGGCCTTGGTAAACTTCTCGATCACTTCGAGCTTGGTGTCGGCGGCCTCCAGTTCGTTCTCGGCCTTCTCGACGGCGAACTGGTCGGCGTCCAACTGAAGCGCGGTCACGTAGCCCTTGGCTGCCAGGCGCATGCTGAACTTGTGGTAGTCCTTCGCCCGATCACGGTTCTCCTTGGCCACGATGATCTCGTGGAGGCACCACGTCTCTTTCGGGCCGATGTCCTTCCGGAAGATCGGCGACTTGCCCACGACACCCAGGGTGGTGAGGCGCTGGCGGTCGGCTCCGACCGTGAGCTTGAGGCCGCTGGTCAGGGGGGCGCTGGCCAGACCGAACAGGGTGGCGCCGAAGGTGCAGTGGGAGCGGGCCCGGAACGAGAGGCGAACGTCTTCGCCGTGGCGGTAGAGCCAGTGCATGGCATTCAGCGGATTCCAGACCGCGTGCATGCAGAAGTCTGCATGCGTGTCCTTATGGGCATGTCCTTCGGTGAGGCGCCAGTCGGCCATCTCGGC